>JAVHPL010000179.1:0-1579 GCA_036170555.1 Sediminibacterium sp.
TAAGTACCATGGTAATTGCAATAAATATTTTGATCATTTGTAATACCACCTAACGGCGTGGCAACTAACTTGCCGCCCAGAACAGACGGCTAAGTTAGAAGGACAACGCCAATAATTAAAAAAATATTTCACAACTAAATAAACTGGAACAACAATGTTAAACGAAAAATGCAAAGCCAATAACAGCAACAAAGCCGAACCGATGAAGCGGTCAAGTTGAGTTGCGGGTTAGGCATTTTTTTACACATTATCTAAAATAGCCAGCTACTTCGGTCGCTAGCTTTTGTGATAATTTTTCTACTGCTTTAGAAACAAGAACATCTTCGGTAGGTGGATATTCCTCTTGTTTACTACAAAGATTTCTATATTCATTATTTAAAGCAGACTCTTGTCCTCTGAATCTACCGAATTGAATAACAACTTCTTCTGTCCCATCTACGGTTCCAGATTTTACTATGGTTCCTTTCGAAACATCAATTATTTGGTAAGTGCATTTTATTGTTGCACTTGCTTTTCTAGTTGTAACCGTTACCATTGCTGAAACATTATAATTTTGTTTTGTTTTGGAATCATACAACGTTGCGTTCTGTTGAACATCTGATTTTGTTTCAGGTGGTGTATTTATTGCGATTGTATTTACTCGACCAAATACAAAAGAATGTATGCCGAGCACTTTACCGGCATTCGAAGCTGTTTTCTCATCTAGTTGACCAACCTCTCCTAATTGCTTTTCAGCCATCAGTTCATTTAATCTGTCACGAGTAACAAATTCTAAAAATTCCATATTCTTACTGTCACTCATTGCTGCACTAATTGTCTGATCACTAATGTTTTCACCAACAGCGCCAAATTGTTCTTTGCCACTTTTATTTTCAAATGTCATTATTGCAACACGTTTAATTGCAGCAGTACGCATTTTTTCATATCGCTCTGAAGCGTCTTTGTAATTTGGAATGAACTCAAGTGCTTTTGTATATTCTTTAGCTGCATCTTTTGACCGTGATGAGTTTTCCAAATTTAAACCAGCATTATAATGTAATTCCGCAGCTTTATTAATTGCATTATCTAATTCTGAAGAAACATCCTTAGTTTCAAATTTTACAATTGCTTTTGTATCTTCATCAGTTTGTGGAGGAATTGATTGAGCAATATCCGATATTGATTTTAATTGACGATACAAAGTGACAGCATTATCCCAATCATTTCTTGATTCTGAGGATTTAGCTTTCTGATACAAATCATTATACGTGGTAGGTAAAACATTAGAAAGAAATACTACTGCATCTTTGTAGTTTGGTTTCTCTCTAAGTGTACTTGCAGACCACTTCACTGCTTCATAAATATTCCCATTGGAATATTCCCTTTGTGCAATTTCCCAGGATTTTGGCGAACAGCCCAAAAATATAACGGCTGTTAAAAGCACAACAAATAGATAGAAAATTTTTTTCATAGGAACTCCTAACTTTAATTTGGCAATGTTTTAAAATTAAAGTTAAGACATTGGCACACTGCCGTTAAGCCAAATGCCTAACGACGTTGCGCCTAACCCGCCGCCAAAAACTGCTTCGCCAGGTTACTT
>JAVHPL010000180.1:0-29906 GCA_036170555.1 Sediminibacterium sp.
CACGCATAGTCTTTCATTCTATCAAATCTGATATAATATGGGAAATTATGTCGCAAAATCAGCCTAAAATAGTTTTCATTACAGGTGGAAATGGATTTATTGGAAGTAACTTAGCAAGATTTTTGATTAATAAAAAATTTACCGTTAATATATTGGTCAGAAATAAAGCAAATATCTGGAGATTAAAAGATATTGTTAAGAATATAAAAATCCATGAAGGAGAAGTAGAAGATTTAAGTAAGCATAAAATGGATGCAGAATATTATGCAATAGATCAAGAAGCATGTGATATTGTAAATAAAGCCAAGGCAAATGGGAAACGCATTTGCTCTATTGGAACAACCACCATGCGTGCCATGGAAAGTAGTTTTACCGCTCAAAAATTATTAAAGCCAAGCGAAGGTTGGACTAACCATTTTATTCACCCTCCATACAACTTTAATGTAGCAGATAGTTTGGTTACCAATTTCCATTTGCCCAAAACTAGTTTATTGATTATGACTTGTGCATTTGCAGGATATGATTTAGCCATTGAAGCCTATCAAAAAGCTATTAAAGACAAATACCGTTTCTTTAGTTACGGAGATGCTTTGTTGATTGTATAATAATTAATATATACTTAGCCCGGTTATTAAAACTAGCCGGGTTTTTTTATGCCCTTTTATGTCTATAATTAGCAAGCCACGCAAGTGCAAAAAATAAAACAAGAAATAAAATCATTACATAAAAACTATTTATCAATACTTGCTGTATTCCCAGTTTAGTTACATCTACAAAAGGATATGGATAAAAATGTACAATTGAACCACGCAACAAAGTATATATAAGGTACAAAAGCGGATAGAGTAAAAAGAATACAATAGAACGAAACTGAACTTTTCGATTTGATTCAAAAACCAACCAAAAAATAAAAGTAGCAACAGGAGTAACTCCATGGATAATATTGTCTGCTAATAAATTAAGCCCTTTTGGAAAATACAGTTTACTTAAAATAACTTGGTAAATAAGGCCTACCACAATAATATAAACTGTAACAGATAATGCAGCAGCTGGTTTTAAAAAAAAGTGATCGGGCTGATGCTTCTTTAAAATTTGCATTGCAAAAAATACAGCTACTAGTAAATTACTTAAAATAGTGAAATAACTAAAAAATCGTACAACAGCCTCGATTAAGGGCAATTCAGTATGTTGCAGCATCAAAACAAACTGTATTAAAACTCCAACAAGGGTTACAATTAATATATTCCAAGCAGTAATTGTTTTATTTACGATCATATAATTCATTTAATGTTGCATAGCTCTTTTTTTAATCATCCCTCCTCTAGTATCTTTAACACTATTCATTACAACAAATGCATGGGGATCTATCTTTTCAATTTCGGTATTTAGTTTATTAATTTCTAATCGGGTTATTACGGTATACACAATATCGGTTTCATGGGTATGACCATGCTTTCCATAACCCCTCTTTCCACTGTAAACAGTTACACCTCTTCCCAATATATCTGTAACCATTACCCGCATTTTTTCACTATGTATAGATACAATGGTTACGCCCGTATATTCTTCTACTCCCACAATTACAAAATCGAGGGTTTTAGAAGCAGATAAATAGGTGAGCATTGAATAAAGGGCTGTTTCTATAGAAAGCAAATAAGCAGCAGCACTAAAAATAATGATATTAATAAGTGTAATGATATCGCCAATGGTTGTTCCAAATTTTTTACTTAAAAATATAGCCAACACTTCGGTTCCATCTAATACACCACCACCTCTAACAGAAAGTCCGATGCCTGCTCCTAAAAAAATACCACCAAACACAGATACCAATAATTTGTCTTGGGTAACCTGTGGAAAATGAAAAAAGGCTAAAGTTAAGGCCAACCCAACTATTGCCATACTGGCTTTAACTGCAAATTGTTTACTAATCACATTGTATCCAAGAACAATAAAAGGAATATTTACCAAAACAATCAGTAGTGATATGGGTATTTGAAATATAGTTGCCAATAATAATGAGATGCCAGTTGCCCCACCGTCAATAAAATTATTGGGAAGTAAAAAACTTTCTAAACCAAATGCCGCCGCCGCAATTCCTAATACAATATAAAGTATATCTTTTACAAAAGAAAGTACAATAATTTTAAGTTCTCTTATCCCTTTAGCAACTTCATATTCACTAAAAGTTAATTTAAAATCAACTTTTTTATACTTTTTTTTAAGTATCTGATTAATGATAATTGATTTAAAAAAAGAGTTCATATTGTATGATCTATTTATAAACCGAATAATCCACTATTGAGTAATTGTAGTGTTTGAATTTTATATGAACCAGGTATCAATAAGGAAATATTATGATGACTACCCCCATAACTGACCATGGTTACCGGAATACTTTTTAATGATTCAAATAACTTTTGCAATACTTGATCTGTTTGTGCAATTTCATTACCCACTATAGAAACAATTGTTTGTTCTCTTTCTATTTCAACTGTACCAAATGGCTCAAGTTCCTTAATGATTTGAGGTAGAAATTGCTCTGAATCTACGGTAACCGATACCGCCACCTCTGAAGTAGTGATCATATCAATAGATGTTTTGTATTTTTCAAATACCTCAAACACTTTTCGTAAAAACCCATAAGCCAATAGCATGCGACTACTTTTTATTTTAATAGCAATAATCCCGTCTTTTGCAGCTACCGCTTTTACACCCACACTTCCTGCTTCCTTAGTAATAACCGTGCCATGTGCATCTGGTTGCATGGTGTTTAATAATCTAACAGGCACATTTTCTAATTGCGCTGGCCAAATGCAAGTAGGATGTAAAATTTTTGCACCAAAATAAGCTAACTCTGCTGCCTCATCAAAACTAAGCTGATCTATAGCTACCGTTTTATTTACAATTCTTGGATCATTATTGTGCATCCCATCAATATCAGTCCAAATTTCACATACCGTACTTTTACTTGCAGCAGCTACCAAGGATGCAGTATAATCACTACCCCCTCTTTTTAAATTATCTACTTCTCCTCTTACATTTCTACAGATATATCCTTGGGTTACTAAGATATTTTTATCTGAATGCTTTTTTAATAATTGCGCTAATTTAACTTTAATACTACCTAACTGCGGTTCTTCATTGGCATCGATGGTCATGAATTCTAAAGCAGGTAATAATTCATGATCAATTCCCTGTTCTGCTAAATATGCACTAAACAATTTGGTACTCATCAATTCACCTTGCGCCAAAATATCCTTATTTAATGCTTCACTAAATGAGATGCGCAAAATGATTTGTAAAAAATCAAAATGTTCTGCAATGACCAATTCTGCTTTATTTTTAGCCAATTCTGTAACTAATAATTGCTGAATAAAACTTTTATAATGTGCATGTAGTAAATCAATACGTTGTTTAGCAGCAGAGCGATCTCCAATAGCCAAACTATTACTAATTTCAACTAATGCATTGGTAGTTCCACTTAATGCACTTAATACAACAATCTTTCTTTCGTTGTCTTTCGTAATGAGCTGTGCAACTTCCTGCATACGCTCTGGCTTTCCTACACTGGTACCACCAAACTTCATAACTTTCATAAGAACCCCTCCCCCAATTTTAATGATTGAATTATTTTTTTTGCAAATGTACTTCTCCTTACTGATATAGTGTAGCTATTGCCCAAATGGACGTTGATTTTCGCATGAACAGTTCTCACCTGGATCTACGTTGAAATATTTACAGAAATACATATAATAAGCTAACCGATAGGCTGCTTTTGGTGATACCTTAGTTCCACATTCAATTCCTCCATTAATTATATTGGCTACTGCCCCAAATCCAGGCAACCTTAAAGCAATACTATCTTTTTTTTCGGGAACCCATTTGCCACGCATGATTTCGCTACAAGATGGCTTAGGAAATTGTGGTGTTACCCAAAACCAAATAGCCGAAGCAAAACTCACCACAGCATCTTTTGCCAAAATGGAGGGATCATTTAGTAAGGTAAATGGATTGTGATAATAAAATTCACTAAACTGGGCATAATTATAATTCCAAGATAATTGCATGGGCCCTCTTCCATGATAGGATTGATTAAGAACTGGAGGAAATTTTTTCTTAGTGGTATCACTATAATGAGTAGTTCCTTTTTCAAAACCTCGCTCTTCTAAAAAATATAGCCCCCATGCATAATATCCACCTGGAGCTTCATCCCAGCCACCACTGGTTTCGTGGGCTATATTGGCTAAAAATGCAGCCAGTTCTCTTTTCTTTTGAATAATTGTTCCTTTTGATAAAAATTGAGGGAATTTTTTTGCGGCTTGTATAAAAGCTTGATAAGTATAAAAATCATTTTTTTGCAGATTAACAGAATAAGCATTTCTATTTAAAGAAATAGCATATCGGTTGGGGAATAATGCATTCCATTGATGTTCATTAATCAATTTTGATACAGGAGGCAAACAGGATGCATGTAAATCTACTTGCCAAAAAAAACTTAGAATTAGTATATTATATAAAATGAATTTATACATTATAATCCCTGTAAATTAAAAATGGCAGCAGTAGATTTTAAATCGTTCACCACCACAGATAATAAGGGAATACCCTCTTGCATTCTAATGTGTTCCATATTTCTTTCGGGGTCTCCAGGAATTAATACTTTCACTTGTTCATCCATCGGCTTGGATTCACGAAAGCGGCGTATCCATTGATCCATGTGAAATTTAAAATCTGATGCAGGCCTAAAAGCATCAATACGCATAGCTCCAAAAAAATGTCCCAAACCTTTGCCTGGCATATTTTCGGGCATTGGAACATAAGCCGGAAAAGGGGGTGCCCAAGGGCCATAAGATGCACCACTTAAAACAGCAGAAAATATATCAACAATACTTCCCAAAGCATATCCTTTATGACTTCCATGTTCCCTATCTGTTCCCAATGGAAGCAATGCCCCTTTTTTCTTTAAAATATTTGCATCATTGCTAGCATTACCCAATTCATCTTGCACCCAACCAGAAGGTGCTGATTCATTTTTTCTTTGCAATATTTCTAGTTTCCCATTCGCTGCAGTTGTTGTAGCAAAATCGGCTACAAAAGCGGGTTCTGATCCGGCAGGTATTGCTACGGCAATGGGGTTAGTACCCAACATTCTTTCGGTAGAAAAAGTTGGTGCAACTAGTGCACTTGCATTGGTCATAGCCATTCCAATCATATCTTCTTTTAATGCCATCATAGCATGATACCCCGCAATGCCAAAATGATTGGAATTTTGCACACTTACCCATCCAGTACCCACCTGTTTTGCTTTATCAATGGCTACCTGCATGGCAAAGGGGGCAACTACTAAGCCCAATCCCGCATCTCCATCAATAACAGCAGTAGAAGGAGTTTCGTGTATTACTTTTATAGAAGGATTTGCATTGATTCTTTTTGCCTGCCACAATCGCACATATCCACTTAAGCGTGCTACCCCATGACTATCTATTCCGCGCAAATCGGCTGATACCAATACTTTAGAAGCAAGGTTAGCATCTTTTTCACTGCAGCCCATTGCCATAAATATGGCTTTTGCAAATTGAAACAATTGATCATAAGCATATACTTGCATCTGTAGAAAATTAAGAATTCACCACAAATTTACCGTTAAGCTACTGATATGCATAAAAAAAGGATGACTAGCATCCTTTTCTACTAAATGAATTTATCTTTTAAAAGGGTAAATCATCAAAAGCTTCGGTAATGTCAGAAGCTGCAGGAGCTGATGGTTGAGTAGATGTTGATGATGGTTGATACCCACCACCAGTATTGCCACTCTCGCTAGACTTACTTCCTAACAATTGTACACTACTCACCCTTAATGATAAAGTAGCTCCATTTACACCTTCTTTAGTTGTATATGTGCGTACATCGGGCTGACCTTCTACATACACTTGTGTGCCTTTTTTTAAATAAGGAGCAATACCCGTTCTCTCCGTCCAATAAGCACAATCTACCCAAATCGTTTTATCTTTTTGATTCCCCTGAGCATCTTTATATCGCTCGGTATGTGCAACAGTAAAATTAATTACATTCTTTCCATTCACGGTATTCATAACCGCATCTCTTCCTAAATTGCCAATGGCTGTTAATTTGATCATAGATTTATTTTTATAAATATCTGAAAATTGAAATTAAGCAAATGCGTATTAACCGCAGTGTACAATTTATTTACACCGTTCCTCTAATGTAATATTCCTGTGCTATTTTAACACATTTTAACTGAATTTTCGCTTTTCGACAAAGTAATTAGGCATCCCAGTTGCTCATAAACTGCATTATTAGCACAGTTGTTTTACTTTTGCCAAAATTAGTTGAATGAGTAGGAAAGGTAAAGTGCTGGTAGCCATGAGTGGGGGTATTGATAGTACCGTTACAGCTCTTATGCTACACCATGAAGGGTACGAAGTAATTGGTATTACTATGAAAACATGGGATTATGCCAGCAGCGGAGCTAGTAGTAAAGAAACCGGTTGTTGTAATATAGATTCATTCAATGATGCACGTCAAGCAGCCGTTCAACATGGATTTCCTCATTTTATTTTGGATATCAGAGAAGAGTTTGGAGATTTTGTTATTGAAAATTTTGTAGATGAATACATTGCTGGAAGAACGCCTAATCCTTGTGTAATGTGCAATACGCATATAAAATGGAGGGCATTATTAAAAAGAGCCAATGCATTAGATTGTGAATTTATTGCAACAGGTCATTATGCCGAAATTCGAAAACATACCAATAACAGATACGTAATTAGTAAGGGATTAGACGAAACAAAAGATCAAAGCTATGTGCTATGGGGGCTAGATCAGGAATTATTAAGCCGTACCATGTTGCCATTGGGTGGATATAGAAAATCAGCAATAAAACAAATGGCTGTAGACTTAGGTTTTCCAGAGTTGGCTAAGAAAAGTGAGAGTTATGAAATTTGTTTTGTGCCAGATAACGATTACCGTGGCTTTCTAAAGAATAGAGTAACTGGCTTAGAACAAAGAGTAGATGGAGGTTGGTTTGTAGATAAAAATGGCAAAAAACTAGGGCAACACAAAGGCTATCCTTTTTATACGGTAGGGCAACGCAAAGGACTAGACATTGCCCTTGGTAAACCAGCGTATGTAACCGCAATTGATCCTATCAGTAATACAGTTGTGTTAGGGGATGAAACTGATTTAGAACAAAATGATATGATGGTTGCCAAAATCAATTGGATAAAATATAATGGCGTACCAGATGGAACAGAAGCTACTACGCGAATTCGTTATAAAGATCCTGGATCTTTAAGTAATTTATACAATGAAGAAGGAGGCGGTATTCGCACTAGATTTTATGAAAATGTAAAAAGCATTGCACCCGGACAAAGCGCTGTTTTTTACGAAGGGAATGATGTAATTGGCGGGGGCAATATCGTAAGAGGAGAGTTGATACTAAGCTAAGCGCTTAAACAAGGCAGCAAACATAGTATCTGCTTTATGGGTATACCCTATGATTGTTTTTTGTTCTACTAAAGTAATATTGGGGTTAGATTGAATATACTGAGCAATTGCTTCATTTTCTTGTTCAAAAACAGAACAAGTTATGTATAAAAAGTACCCTCCTTTTTTAACTGCTTGCATACTATTGCTTACAATGGTTTGTTGCAGTTTATTAAATGAATGAATCTGTTCTGCTTTAAAGAAATACAATTGTTCCGGCGTTCTACTCCATGTTCCGCTTCCCGAACAAGGAGCATCGCAAATAACAAAATCGAATTGTTTACCATTTAATGCAGATAAAACTAAAGATTTATCTTTAGAAAGATCTATTACCAAGGTTTTGTACTGAGTAATTCCAGATCGCTGAAACCGAAGATTTAAATTATGCAAAATAGATGCACGCAGATCTGAAACAGTAAGTTGAATATTTTCTAAAATATCTTTAGCCAATATAGATTTACCTCCACTTGCTGCACAACAATCCCAAACTGTTAATGGGCCTTGTTGATGATTCCATTGTTGATTGATGATTTCTAAAAAATCACCCACTTTTTGAGAACTCAAGTCTTGCACAATGGCTTCTTTATCCATGGCAATTACATGATCTAGTTTAGTTCCATTTAAGAATGCTAAAGCGGTTGGTAGCACTTGATGAAAAATCATTTTTGCAGCAATTAATTCGGCAATAATTTTTCTTGTTTTTTGAGGTCTTAACCGAATAAATAAATTGGGTTGAATTAATTGGGCTAATGTAAATGCAGTTGCATCAATATCTTTGCTTAATGCAAATTGAAAAGGAAAAATAAGTTGACTATCAAACTCAGCATAAACAGTCTTTACAAATAAAATACGTTCATGTATATTGATACTCCAATTACTTAAAAAGTTTTCGTTGTACAAATTGGCCCAATGAAGGGGTAAATCATTACAACAAAAAATGGCTATTTTAATAGCCTGTTCGGTATCAAACTTTTTACCTGCATGCCCTAACCTAAAATAACTATAACAAAGTTGAGTGATGTATTTTCTATCCTTAGATCCATATTTTTTATGTTGGGAAAAATGGTTTTTTAAAAATACAGCCAACGGCACAGCGCCATCATATTGTTGAATCAACTGAACTGCAGATAATAAATATTGGGCAGCATATTTCATACAAAAAAATAAAGCTCCATTTTAATGAGCTTTATGATGATAATTGTTATAATGATTAAAGTTCAAGCAATGCTTTAACAGGATCTTTTCCTATTAATAACAACTCAGGATTTTCTAATAGCTCTTTAACCCTAACCAAAAAGCTAACACTTTCTCTACCATCAATAATTCGGTGATCATAACTTAACGCCAAATACATCATTGGACGAATATGTACTTGACCATTTATTGCCATTGGGCGATCCTGAATTTTATGCATCCCTAAAATTGCACTCTGGGGAATATTGATAATGGGGGTACTCATTAAACTACCAAATACGCCTCCATTTGTAATGGTAAAGGTACCTCCCGTTAAATCATCTGTTGTTAATTTACTATCCCTTGCCTTGGTTGCCAATATAACTACTGCTTTTTCAATTTCGGCCATACTAAGGCTTTCTACATTGCGAATAACGGGTACGGTTAGTCCTCTTGGGGTGCTCACTGCAATACTAATATCGGCATAATCATGATATACTATTTGATCTCCATCTATATAAGCATTTACAGATGGCCATTCTCCCAATGCAATGGCACAAGCTTTAGAAAAGAAACTCATAAACCCAAGATTTACACCATGATGCTCTTTAAATTTATCTTTAAATTGTTTTCTGGTTTCCATGATGCGTGTCATATCCACTTCATTAAAAGTGGTAAGCATTGCTGTTGTATTTTTAGATTCAACCAATTTTCTACTGATGGTTTTACGCAATGCACTCATTTTTTCTTGACGAACATTTCTGCTAAATAATTCGGCGGATTGGGCAAATGGTTTTTTCCCAGGATTTGCAATAGCTTCTAACACATCTTGTTTCATGATTTTTCCACCAGTACCCGATGGAGTAATAGTTTTAGTATCTACCTTTTTATCAGCAATAATGGCAGAAGCAACTGGGGTTGCTTTTATATCAGCAGATACAGCAGCAGTTGGTACATTATTGGCCATTGGGTTTGCTGTATCCGTTATTGCAATAGGCGCTGCAATTGCCCCTGTTGGTTTTACCGCCTTGGTATCTATTTTGCCCAACACATCTCCAATATTAAGTGTATCCCCTTCTTTCCCTACGATAGTTAGTATTCCCGCTTTTTCTGCATTCACTTCAAAAGTGGCTTTTTCACTTTCTAGCTCTGCAATTACTTCATCGCGTTCTACCCATTCTCCTTCTTTTTTGGTCCACTTTAGTAAAGTTACCTCATTAATAGACTCTCCTACTGTTGGTACTTTTATCTCAATCATAAATTTTTATTTCTACATGTAGAATGAAAACCATTCTATCGTTATTAAATATTAAATGCCGTTTCAACAATTTCTGTCTGTTCTTTTACATGAATTTTTGAATATCCAGTAGCTGTAGCTGCGCTTGTATTTCTACTTATTACACCAAAATTGATGGTTTTCAAATTCATTTGCAAAAAGCTTGCAGCACCCATATTCAAAGGCTCTTCCTGTACCCAAAACCAAGTTGCTTTGCTATATTTTTTGTATAATGATGATAACTGTTGAAAAGGTATTGGATAAATTTGTTCAAGCCTAACAATAGCTACATCTTTTCTACTGTCTTTATTTTGCCTGTCGGCTAAATCATAATATATTTTTCCCGAACAAAACAACACTTTTGTTATTGCAGAAGGATCATCTATAAAATGATCATCAATGGTTTCTTGAAATTTACCAGTTGTGAAATTGTCTACTAAACTATAGGTATGTGGATTTCTAAGATTCGCTTTAGGAGAAAAATTAATTAATGGTTTTCTAAAATTCCAAGCCAGTTGTCTTCTAAACATGTGAAATAAATTAGCAGCAGTAGTTACATTGGTAATAACCATATTTAACTCAGCGCACATTTGTAAAAACCTTTCCATTCTTGCACTACTATGTTCTGGTCCCTGCCCCTCATAACCGTGAGGCAATAACATTACCATTCCATTTTGCCTTTGCCATTTTTGTTCACCTGCTGCTATAAACTGATCAATCATGGTTTGAGCCCCATTGCAAAAATCTCCAAACTGAGCTTCCCACAATACCAATGCTTGAGGATTCGCCATTGCATAACCATACTCAAATCCCAACACACCATATTCACTTAATAATGAATTATAAATTCTAAATTTTTCCTGGCCTTCTTTAAAATGATTTAGTCTATTGTACCCTTTATTCGTTTCTTCATCTCTAAGAATGGCATGCCGATGACTAAATGTACCTCTCTGTACATCTTGCCCACTCATTCGTACAATATTCCCATTTAATAAAATAGATCCATAGGCCATTAACTCGGCGGTAGCCCAATCTATTTTTCCCTCCGTTTCTAATAACTTTATTTTATCCTGTACCAGTTTTTCAATTTTTTTCAATGGCTTAAAATTAGCTGGCCATTTCATTAATCCATTAAATAGCAGTTGAAAGGTTTCTGCTGAAATAGCTGTATCAGGAGAAGTTTCAAAATTGGCTACTGAAGCTTTTGTCATACTTTTCCAAACCAATTCTGGAGCTTGATATTTGTAGGGTAATGGATTTTGCTTAATCTCATCTAATCTTTCTTGTAATTCGGCCCAGAACTTTTGCTCCATCTCTTTTGCCAATTGCTGTGCATCTTCCTCCCCATTTTCCATCAAATAGCTGGTATAAATTTCTCTAGGATTACGATGTTTATCTATGAGTGCATACAATTGAGGTTGCGTATATTTGGGATCATCTCCTTCATTGTGTCCGTGCTTGCGGTAGCACACCATATCTATAAAAATATCGGAATTAAATTCTTGGCGATATCGGGTAGCAATTTCAGCACATTTAACCACAGCTTCTGCATCATCTCCATTCACATGTAATACCGGTGCCTGAACCATTGCAGCTACTGAGGTTGAATAAGCAGCACTTCTAGCGTCATCAAAATCGGTGGTAAACCCAATTTGATTGTTGATTACAAAATGTATAGTTCCACCAGTATAGTATCCACGCAAATTAGACATTTGCAAAACCTCATAAACAATGCCTTGCCCGGCCAATGAGGCATCTCCATGTATAAGTATGGGTAATATTTTATTGAACTCACTATGCTGCATCACATCGGCCTTTGCCCTAGAAAAGCCCAATACAACAGGATCAACTGCTTCTAAATGGGAAGGATTGGGCATTAATTTTAAATAAATATCTTTCCCTTGCATGGTAAGTACTTCACTGCCATAACCCATATGATATTTAACATCTCCGCTTCCCATAGTTTGATCTAGAACTGCCGTTCCTTCAAACTCACTAAATATTTGCTCATAGGTTTTGCCCATGATATTGGCAAGCACGTTTAAACGCCCGCGATGAGCCATACCCATTACCACTTCCTCTACACCATATTCACCTGCAACATTAATCATGGCATCTAATGCAGCAATGGTTGTTTCACCACCTTCTAAAGAAAATCTTTTTTGTCCTACATATTTGGTATGCAGGAACTTCTCGAACATAACTCCCTGATTTAATTTTTCGAGTATTCTTTTCCTTTTTTCAATTGATAATTTAGTAGGAAACTGCTGTTCTATTTCTTTGGTTAACCAATCTATTTTTTGTTGATCGCCAATATATTTAAATTCAATACCAACATTACCAGCATAAGCTTGTTCTAAGTGGTTTACAATATTTTTTAAAGTGGTAGCACCCAAGCCAAGTAAATTTCCAACCTGATAGGTTGTATTCAAATCGGCATCGCTGAGTCCAAAAAAAGGGAGGTCTAAATTAGCACCACGATCTTTTCTAGCTCGAATAGGATTTGTTTTGGCAATTAGATGTCCCTTATTTCTATATCCAAGAATAAGACGATACACTTTTACTTCTTTCATCCAATCTACTCCAGTATCATGTGCATGATTAGCAGGACTAGTTGTAGCATTGCTAATGGCGAAATCGAATCCTTCAAAAAATTTTCTCATTTCGGGATCAATACTAGCGGGGTCATTTACAAAATCATGATACATGGATTCTATAAATGCGGGATGCGATTGGGTGATATAGGAAAAGTCCTTCATAGCGTGCTTATGCAACTTTTAATAAAATAGTTGGCAAATATCGGTCTTTGATAGGAGAAAATAAACCAAAATATTCCTAAAAAAGTATATATTTTACGAATGTATACAATGGGAAAATAGGGGATTTTTTTTAACCTTTATGGCAGAATTACATTGAATTTACCCCTTTTTTATATTTTTTTGAGATTAAATTTCAAAGTTTGGCTTCTACACCTTACCTTTGCCGTCCTGAAAAAAATAGAAAATGGCAAATCATTCAGCTACAAAGAAAGATGTTAGACAAGCTTCTAAACGACGTGAACGTAATCGTTACTATGGCAAAACTACCCGTAATGCCATACGTGATTTAAAAACGAACACTGAACCTAAAGTTTACGAAGAGCAATTACCTAATGTTGTTTCTATGATCGACAAGTTGGCTAAACGTGGAATTATCCATAAAAATAAAGCTGCCAACCTAAAGAGCAAATTAGCAAAGAAAGCAACTGCAGTAGCATAGTTTCGCTTACTTATTAAAAATATACGAAGCTAGTCTTTACCACAAGACTGGCTTTTTTGTTTTATACCTGTTTAACCAATAGGGTTACCAAAAAAGAATTTACTTGATTGGGCTTGGCAGTATAGCTTAAGCCTCCTTTGTGAATGGTTAAGATTCTTTCAATGATGGAAAGTCCTAAACCAAATCCCTTTTTATTTGCAGCATTTGCTCCTCTAAAAAAAGGAATCATCATTTTGTCTATTTCTGCTGGCGAAAGATGATCACCCCTATTTTCAACGCATACATTTACGAATTCCTTATTGGGTTCAATAATAATGATAACATTTTTATCAGTTGAATAGGTATATGCATTTTTAATTAAATTAATAAAAGCAGATCGAAGCAATGAATCATTCCCTTTGACCAATAAAGCTTCGTCGTTGTTTGGTATATTGGCAAATTCTATACGAATGTTTATATCAAAATACATTCTTTTTACAATAGAAATGGTTTCATATAATAATTCGTCTATTCTTAAGTATGGCCAATCGTTTATGTAATCGAAAGTTTGATATTGTGAAATGAGCAAAAGAGAATTGGTTAATTCAACCATATGTTGTTGATCTTCTTTTAAAGAAATAAGCACTTCCTTATATTCTTCGGCTGTTAAGGATTTATTTAATGCAGATTCTGTTTGAGAAATCATAACCGAAAGGGGTGTTCTTAATTCATGAGAAGCATGATGTACAAAACTTTTCTGCCATTCGAAGGCCTTTTTAAGCCTCTCTAACATCGCGTTGAAATGATGTGCTATTGATTGAATTTCGTCCTTTGTAGACTTTTCCTCTATCCGTTCAGATAAATTCAATTCGTTCGTCCTTTGCATTTGCATACTCAATCTCACTATAGGCTTAATAGCTTCATTCACAAAAAGAAAAGACATAATGGCCGTTAAAAAAAGGGTGCCAATAAAAACGGCACTTAAAATAATTTGTAGTGTTTTTAATTTCTTATACCCAATTCTATCATAACCAGCAATAAATACAAAAGATTTAGTGGCTGGCTTAAATAAAACCAAATGAAGATTATTTTTTTTATCTATAAAATTAAATTTTCCCAATTTCATTGCCTGTTCTTTCACATCGGCAAAGGGTAAAGGCAATTGAATGGCACTTGGCATTTGAAATACTATTTTGCCAATTGAATCCACTATAAATACCTCTTCTCTGAAAAGCGTTTTATCGTGAACTTCTCTTACCTTTTCGGCACTTACAAAAGGAGTTGTTTTTTTTAGTTTAGTAAATACTCTGTATACTTCATTCCCTTCATAGAATACTCTTGTATAATAATCTTCCACCCGGTAACTGGCATATAGAATATATATTGTAGCAGAAGATAATAGCAAAATAATTGCTACAAAAGAAGTAAAAAGCAGCGCGAACCGAAATTTAAGATTCATCGAAACTTATTTAATATAGTAACCAAAACCAGGTTTTGTATGAATTAATTTTCGGCTGAATGGCTTATCAATTTTATTACGCAAGAAACTAATATATACTTCTATGGTATTGGTACCTGTATCAAAACTAAGGTCCCATACTTTTTCTAATATTTCTTGTTTAGAAATTACGCGTTCTTTATTTCTGCTTAACAACACCAACAAAGTGAATTCTTTTGCAGTAAGATTAATGCTTACACCGGCTCTATCCACCGTTTTATTTCTAAAATCAATTACCAAATCTTCTACCACAATTTTGTTATCCTTATTAGCAGGATCCGAACGTTTTAGTAGCGCTTTAACTCTAGCAAAAAGTTCATCAAAATGAAAGGGCTTTACCAAATAATCATCTGCACCAATACTAAATGCAGCTAATTTATCTTGAATTTCTCCAACAGCAGTAAGCATAATGATGGGTATACTTTTATTAACTTCTCTAATTTCTTTACAAAGCACTAACCCACTTTTAATAGGTAGATTAATATCTAAAATAGCCATTGCGTATTCATGAAGTTCAAAAAGTTTACTAGCTTCATAACCGTCCGAAGCCATATCAACTCTATACCCAACACGCTGCAATTCATCTTTAATGATTTGTGCCAATTTCAATTCATCTTCTACCAATAAAAGTTTATACTTTTTTTCCATTTTTTACATTAGCTATTACAATATTAAAAATCAGTCTATTTTTTTAATTGACCCAACACCTGCAATTTTTTGCTTAACTGTGGCTGTGCCTTTATAATTAACAGTTCCACTACCAGCAACTTCTATATCTAAGGATACCGCTGCAAATATGCTTACTGTTCCAACACCTGCCACTTTTACCAATGCATTTTCCGATTTAAGTTCAATAGCATCACATTCGCCATTACCAGCAATGCTGATTTTTGCTTCTTTTGTTTCTCCAGATAATTTCAGCTTACCAATACCAGCTATATCTGCAACAATTTTTGGGGTATTTACATCAAGTTCTACCTCCCCGTTTCCAGCAATATCAACCATTAATTTAGAAGCACCCAAAAACTTACCCACCCCTTTTACATTGCCACTACCAGCTAAATTAACAGACTCTAGCTTTGGTGTATTAATGAATATTTTTATCCCATGATCAGATTGGATGTTAAATTTTTGTTTGGTTTGAAATACTACTGACCCATTCGTTTCTGTAATCAATACCAAATTCTGGATATTTTCATCTGTTTCTACAGCCACGGATGTAGTGGGAGCTGATTGAATAACCACATCAAAATCACCTTTAAATACCAATTTTTCTGCCAAGGCTATCTCCTTAGTTTGGGTAACGATTTTCCCGTTCCCTTCAATGGTTTTTAACCCCCATTTACAGGAAATGAGTAAAAGGGGAAGTATAAAAAGCAACAGGAATTTATTCATACAAACCAATTTGTAGCTGTAAGATAACAAAATATACAATCCCTGCTACCATTGGCTAGGCTAGAAGTAAAATTCATTTAACTTCGCAAGCATGACAGAAAAAATATTGATCCTCGACTTTGGAAGTCAATACACCCAACTTATTGCCCGGGCAGTAAGGGAAGCCAATATCTATTGTGAAATTATTCCCTACCACAAACCTTTTACCATTACCAGTTCATTAAAAGGAATTATTTTAAGTGGATCACCTTTTAGTGTGAACGATGAAAAAGCACCAACAGTTCCTGTTTTAGAATATATTAAACAATTACCCGTATTGGGCATTTGCTATGGAGCACAAATGATTGCTAAAGTATTTGGAGGGAAAGTAGACAAATCAAATAAAAGAGAATACGGTCGTGCAACAATAGATATAAAGCAGGCTGATATACTTTTTAACCTAGTTTCTACTCAATCTCAGGTTTGGATGAGTCATAGTGATTCAATCAGTTCTCTTCCCAATGAATTTTCTGTTTTAGCCACTACAGAAAGTATTCCAATAGCAGCTTTTAAAAAAGACAATATTGATGCGTATCCTTTATATGGCCTACAGTTTCACCCAGAAGTATATCATTCTACAGAAGGAAAATTAATAATCAAAAACTTTCTTGTAGAAATTTGTTCATGTTCTCAAAACTTTACACCTCAATCTTTTGTAGAAGAAACTGTTGCAAAACTAAAAGCGCAGATAGGCAATAAACAAGTAATCATGGCATTAAGTGGAGGTGTAGATAGCACTGTTGCCGCTACTTTAATTGCAAAAGCAATTGGAAATAGATTACATGGAATATTTGTAGATAATGGCGTGTTAAGAAAGGATGAATTTCAACAAGTATTAGATACTTATAATACCATTGGATTAAATGTAAAAGGCATTGATGCCAAGCAAGTATTTTACGATGCTTTAAAAAATCAAATAGATCCAGAAGCAAAAAGAAAAGCCATTGGTAAATTATTCATAGATGTTTTTCAAGAGGAGTCTCAAAAATTAGAAAATATATCTTTTTTAGGGCAGGGGACTATTTACCCAGATGTAATTGAAAGTGTAAGTGTTCATGGACCTTCTCAAACCATCAAATCGCACCACAATGTGGGAGGATTGCCCGATACCATGCATCTATCATTAGTAGAACCTTTACGATACCTTTTTAAGGATGAAGTAAGAAAAGTAGGTTTGGAATTGGGTATACCAGAAGATATGATTAATCGGCATCCATTTCCAGGACCTGGCTTAGCTATTAGAATTTTGGGGGAAGTTACCCCAGAAAGAGTTGACCTTTTACAAAAGGCAGATGCTATTTTTATCAACGGATTAAAATCGAGTGGCCTTTATAGCAAGGTTTGGCAAGCAGGTACTATTTTACTTCCCGTAAAAAGTGTGGGAGTGATGGGAGATGAAAGAACCTATGAATTTACAGTTGCCTTAAGAGCGGTAACTTCTGTAGATGGGATGACCGCAGATTGGGCGCATCTTCCTTATGAATTTTTAGCAGATATTTCTAATGAAATTATCAATAATGTAAGAGGAATAAACAGAGTTGTTTACGATATTAGCAGTAAACCACCTGCAACAATTGAGTGGGAATAAAATAATGATGAAAAATATACAACTTTTTTTTAGTATTGGAGCCTTGTTTATGACAGTTTTAGGCAATGCTCAATCAACCATAAAACCGTTGAAAATTGCCGTATTTGCTCCTGTTTATTTAGATTCTGCTTTTGATAGAGATAATTATAAATTAGGGAATAATAATTTACCCAAATATATTTTACCGGGGTTAGATTTTTACAATGGAATGGCATTGGCAATTGATTCGTTGAATGCAGAAAATCAACCACTTGAAATTCTTTTTTACGATACCAAAAGTATTGATGAACCTATAGAAACTATTTTAAATAAACCCGAGCTACAGGATATTTCTTTACTTATTGCTTCTTTTAATATACGAAATGAAATTAAGCCATTGGCTGACTTTTCATTGAAAAAAAATATTCCTTTACTATCCATGACCTATCCCAATGATGGGGGTGTTACCAATAACCCTTTTTTTGTAATGGTCAACCCTACAATAATAACTCATATAGATGCAATTTATACCTATTTGCATCGTAATTATCCTACTGAAAATATTACTGTATTTAAAAGAAAAGGGGCAACAGAAGATTTAATTTTAAACCGCATAGAAACATTAAATAAAAAAACACTGGGTATTCCACTAAAATTGAATATAGTTGAGCTCATTGATAGTTTTACAACCAAAGAGGTTATGATGCAATTAGATAGTACCAAGCAAAACATTATTTTATGCGGAAGCTTAAACGAAAGTTTTGGCTTGAATTTGGTAAATATTTTGGCTGCAAATAAAAATTACAAAAGCATTATCATGGGAATGCCCACTTGGGATGGATTAAAAGATATTGGTAAGAATGCAGAAATTATATATACTAGTTCTTACAATTACTCCCGAACAGATAAATTAGCACAAACCATCACAAAAAATTATAAAAACAAATACCAAGGGCGACCATCTGATATGGCTTTTAAAGGCTTTGAAGCAGTTTACCATTTTAGTAAATTACTAATTAAATACAATAAAAATTTAATTAATCATTTATCCGATAAAGAATGGAAGCTATTTAATGAATATGATTTTCAGGCTGTAAAAGATAATAACCATTCTACTGTACCCGACTATATAGAAAACAAGCGAGTGTATTTTATAAGAAAAGTAGATAGGCAAATCAAATTCATTAAATAGAACCCTTTTTACAATTAGTTGTTAAGTTGTTATGCTACCAAATAAAGGTAATAATACAAAAAAAGAAATTGTTGGTATAGTATTAACAATCTTAATAATAGGCTCTTCTTGGATGATTGAGCCAAATGTATTTTCTTCGGAAAAACCAATTCCTATACCTCCAAGTAAACAACGGGAAGGAAATGCAGAATTGGGATATAATTATTTGATTTACGGAGACTTTATAAAAAGTGGATTACCTTATATAATTTACACCAACATATTTGGCAAGGATAAAAGAAACTATTTAGGCAGAATAGGGAAAGCTGCAACTGTACCTGCAGGATTTAATGTAGTAAAACATACGAATGGCACCCAAATTGTTGTTCCCACTTGTTTACAATGCCATTCACAAATTGTAGATGGAAAATTATTTCTCGGTTTAGGTAATACAGAACTAAATTTTACCAATTTATCTGCGGACAAAGCTTGGTTACAGAATCTATCTAGATTGGCCATGAAAAAAGTCGCTCCTAAACATTATGAAGCAACCTTATCTATCACTACCTCTTTATCTACCCTTGCTCCATTAATGCGAACCGAAGTAAAAGGAGTGAATGCCGCAGATCGTTTAGCCATTTTATTGGTTGCACATAGAGATCCTTATACTTTAGAATGGAAAGAAAAACCACTTTTAGATATTCCTGATGAAGTAGTGCCAACAGATGTTCCAGCATGGTGGTTATTAAAGAAAAAAAATGCCATGTTTTACAATGGCTTTGGCAGGGGCGATTTTGGAAAATTTTTAATGTTAAGTAATTTATTAACTGTTAAAGATTCGGCAGAAGCAAGAGAAGTAAGTACGCATTTTAGTGATGTATTGGCATTCCTTAAAAAACTAGAAGCCCCATCCTACCCTAATAAAATTAATATACAACAAGCCCAAATTGGAGAAAAAATATTTGTAACTACTTGTAGTAAATGTCATGGAACTTATGGAGAGAAAGAATCATACCCCAATTTATTAATTCCTTCTTCGATTATACAAACAGACTCATTGCTATTTAAAAGCAATTACCAGAATCCTCAATTCATCAATTGGTTTAATAAAAGCTGGTTTGCAAAAGGTGAAAACCCTGCAAAGCTATCGCCCTCCAACGGATACGTAGCCCCACCATTAGATGGAATTTGGATAACTGCCCCTTACTTACACAATGGATCAGTTCCCAATTTAGAAGCAGTAATTAATAGTAAAATAAGACCTACTTATTGGGGGAAAGATTTTAAAAATCCAACTTATGATACAGATCAGTTAGCTTGGAAATATACAATTTACGATGCTGCTATTAATAAAACTGTTTACAATACCACTTTAAATGGATATAGTAATAAGGGTCATTACTTTGGAGATCAATTATCTAATGAAGAAAGAAAATCACTGTTAGAATACCTCAAAACTCTTTAACTACCATTATTGATACCATCATCATCTATAGGAAATCAAGTAATTAATAATTGGCTAAGCCAAAAAGAATTTCACCCTTTTGAATTTCAGCAAGAAACATGGCAAAGTATTGAAGCTGGCAAAAGCGGTTTGGTAAATGCTCCCACAGGATGTGGTAAAACTTATGCTGTTTTTTTAGGCGCAATTATTCAATTCATCAATGCTCATCCAAAAGATTATCAACAATTAAAAAATAATGGGCTTCAATTAATTTGGATTACTCCCTTAAGGGCTCTGGCCAAAGATATTGGAAGAGCAATGGAAGAAGCGATTGAATCTATTGGATTATCATGGAAAGTAGCCATTAGAAATGGAGATACTTCTACTAATGAAAGATCTAAGCAGAAGAAAAATATGCCCGAAGTATTGATCATTACACCGGAAAGTTTACACTTATTACTTACACAAAAAAACTATCCTGCTCTTTTTGAATCATTGCAGATGATAGTGGTTGATGAATGGCATGAATTATTGGGAAGCAAGCGTGGAGTACAAACAGAATTAGCCATTAGTAGAATCATTCATTGCAATAAACCGTTAACCCAAAATGGGGAGCATGTTAAACATACACAAATATTACTATGGGGCATTAGTGCCACTATTGGAAATTTGATTGAAGCAAAGGAAGTTTTACTATCGCCATTAAAACAAGAAGGCATTATTATCAAAGCAATTATAGATAAACCTATAGAAGTACATACAATTATACCATCTGAAATTGAAAAATATCCTTGGGCTGGGCATTTGGGAATAAAATTGGCATATACATTAATTCCTATCATCGAAAAAAGTAAAACCACGCTCATATTTATCAATACCAGAGGAATGAGTGAAACCTGGTATCAAACACTGTTAACCGTTGCTCCTGAACTTGCAGGGGCTATTGCTCTGCATCATGGTAGCATTGAACATCATTTACGCTTATGGGTAGAAGAAGCATTACATACAGAGAAACTAAAAGCAGTGGTTTGTACTGCCAGTTTAGATTTAGGTGTAGACTTTAGACCCGTAGATACGGTAATTCAAGTGGGTTCTCCCAAAGGCGTTGCAAGGTTTTTACAAAGAGCTGGCAGAAGTGGACATAGACCAGGTGAAATAAGTAAAATTTATTTTTTACCTACCCATAGTTTAGAATTAGTAGAGGCTGCCGCATTAAAAGAAGCCATTTATCAAGATGCAATTGAAAGCAAAGAACCCATGTTGCTTTGCTTTGATGTGTTATTGCAATATTTATGTACACTAGCTATTGGAGAGGGATTTAATGAACAAAGCATCTTTAATGAAATTAAACAAACACATTGTTTTGCTGATTTACAAGAAACAGAATGGCGCGAAATTTTATTGCATTTAACCGAAGGCGGAAACGCGCTACAACAATATGATGAATATAAAAAAGTAGAAGTTGAAGAAGGTATTTATAAAATAAAAAATAAGCAGATGGCCATGCGTCATCGAATGCATATAGGAACCATTGTGAGCGATGCCATGCTTAAAGTAAAATTCATGAGCGGTGGATTTATTGGAGTAATTGAAGAATGGTTTATTAGCAGATTAGAGCCTGGAGATGTATTTACATTAGCAGGAAGAAATGTAGAGCTAGTGATGATTAAGGAAATGGAAGTATTGGTGAAAAAATCTACTGCAAAAAAATCGATTGTACCATCTTGGATGGGCGGAAGAATGAGCTTAACTGCCAATTTAGGACATATACTTCGACAAACTTTTTCTAAAGCCCTTGGGGAAGATGCTGGGATAGAACTAGCTAGTTTAAAAAGCTTATTTGAATTACAGGCATCCCTTTCGCATATCCCTTTGGCAAATGAATTATTAATTGAACAAATAGAAGCCAAAGATGGATTTCATTTATTGGTATATCCATTTGAAGGCAGGCAAGTACATGAAGCATTGAGTGCAATATTGGCTTACCGTATTGGGAGAATCATGCCGATCAGTTTTTCTATTTCCATGAATGATTATGGTTTTGAATTATTAAGTGATCAGGCCATTCCATTAGATGATAGCAATATTGAGCAATTGTTCTCTACTGAAAATTTATTTGCAGATATTCAAAAAAGCATCAATAGCACAGAAATGGCCAAGCGTAAATTTAGAGATATTGCAGTGATTGGCGGATTGATTTTTCAAGGAATGCCTGGAGAAAAAAAGAAAGCCAAGCACCTACAATCATCCGCATCATTATTATTTAAAGTGTTTGAAGAATATGACCCGAATAATATTTTATTAAGGCAGGCTTACAATGAAGTGATGTTGCATCAAATGGATGAAGTAAGGTTAAGACAGGCTTTGCAGCGCATTAGCCAAAGCAAGATCGTATTAACCTATCCAACAAAGCTTACGCCCCTATCCTTCCCGATAATTGTAGATGGACTAAACAGAAACAATTTATCTTCTGAACAACTGGAAGATAGAATAAAAAAAATGCAGCAACAGTTATCTGCATTGTAGTTGGGCTTGACAACTTATCTTTATGCCGAATGAATGCTCCCCTATTACATAAAATCAATGATCAACATTTATGGCTCTCTCCACAACGTTGCATTTTTTGGGAAGAAGCTTCTGCATTGATTTTATCTGATACCCATTTTGCCAAAACCGGGCATTTTAGAAAAAATGGTATCGCAATTCCTCCACAGGTGTATAAAGAAGATTTACAAAGATTAATTAACCTTGTTGCTCATTTTAAACCAACACAAATTATTGCTGTGGGTGATTTATTTCATAGTTATGAAAATAAGGAATTAGATCTTTTTCTAAAATGGCGAATGGATATGGCATATACAAAAATAATTTTGGTAAGAGGCAATCATGATCTATTACATAGCAGTTGGTATGAGGCAGCAAATATTGAGGTAGTAGAAGGCATTTTAAAAATGGATAATTTTAGTTTTGTGCACGATGCAGCAGAAATAAATGGAACCAATAATACAGGTTTTCATTTTTCAGGGCATGTACATCCAGGTATTGCTATTAGGGGCATTGCTAAACAATATCTACAGTTTCCTTGTTTCTATTTTGGAAAAGACCATTGCATACTTCCTGCCTTTAGTAAGTTTAGTGGTTTAAAATTGATGAAGCCAAAAAAAATAAATACCATTTACGCCATCGCCAATGGAAAACTAATTCAATGTTAAAAATAGCCTACGATACAATTTATGCCCACCCACTTCCTGAGGGCCATCGATTTCCGATGCTGAAATACGAATTGATTCCTGCACAATTATTACATGAAGGAAGTATTACGATTGACAATTTATTTACTCCAACAATTTGCGAAGAAGCCATTGTTTTACAAACACATGAAGCCGAATATTATCAAAAATTAATCAATCAAACATTAACTGCATCTGAACAAAGAAAAATAGGGTTTCCGCAGTCACCCGAACTTACCCAACGGGAGCTGATTATTACCCAAGGCACCATCGATTGTTGTAAATATGCTATTGAACATGGGGCATCGTTGAATATTGCAGGTGGCACACACCATGCATTTGCAGATAGAGGCGAAGGATTTTGTTTGTTAAACGATATGGCCACTGCAGCCAATTATTTGTTGAATAATCATCTAGCCAAAAAAATACTCATCATCGATTTAGATGTGCATCAAGGAAATGGAACAGCTAAATTGATGGAACAAGAAAATAGGGTGTTCACATTTAGCATGCATGGCGAACACAATTATCCTTTCCACAAAGAAAAATCCAATTTAGATATTGGCTTAAAAGACGGAACGGATGGGAATACTTATTTAGGCATACTTCAAGAGACTCTGCCCAAATTAGTCAAAGAGCAAAAGCCCGACTTTGCTTTTTTTCTTTCGGGAGTAGATATTCTATCAACCGATAAATTTGGTAAACTCAATATTAGCCTTAACGAATGTAAGAACCGAGATGAGTTTGTTCTAACAACACTTCGTAGTGCTATGATTCCTGTTGCAGTTGCCATGGGCGGAGGTTATTCACCTGACATAAAAACAATTGTGGAAGCTCATTGCAATACTTTTAGGATTGCCTCGGAATTATTTAGTTGAATTAATTACTGATTACCTTGAATACTGGTTTGCAATAAATGGAGAAATTACATGAATTGGCGATATAGCAAAGCTCATGCGCTTTATGATGTAATTCATTGGCTTTGTCTATCATGGATAACTCAGTAATGGCAATAGTTGGATGCAGTGTTACTGAAGTAAATTTTCCCGCAATATCAGTACCTTCTTCCATTGTACCTTCAGCTTGGTCTTTGTAATCAACTACAATAACACCTGCTTCTGCACATAAATGCAAATACCAAAGCATATGGCAAGAAGACAATGAAGCGACAAATAATTCTTCAGGATTGTAACACAGCGGATCACCTCTAAATGCAGGATCAGCACTTGCTAATATAGATTGCCTATTGTTCCCTAGAATCAAATGACTTCGCTCATACGCTGCATAGGAAGATGTTCCAGAGCCAAGATTACCTGTCCATTGAACACCTATTGAATATTGATGTGTTTTATTCAATCTAGTTCATTTTTTTCTTTAACGTACTAACTTGCTCCTGTAAATTATTTACCATACCAGCCAACTGATTTACATCCCAACGTGGAACTGCATTAGCTTTTTGTAAAATGTAAACAGCTTTCCAAATTTCTAGTACATCTTCGGAGCTTACATGATAAGGTTCATAAATAGGATTATCACTAATGAGTGTAATTTTATTTTTTAACCGGTTATTTTTCATAACTCGCTTATAGGCAACACCTTCATTACGAGATAAAACAATATACGTATTGCTATTTTTTAACTCATCCAAACCTTCTACTTTCTCTCCTACAATTACACTTCCGCTGGGAGTAGGCAACATACTATCCCCCAAAATTTCGAAAGCCCTGTATTGACCTGGTGCCAACATGGGTAAAGTAAATGTATTCAATTCATCTACAAATTCAGGATCTGCATAACCGGTCATATAACCTGCTGCAGCTTTTACTGGTACAAATCGAATTTCAGCAGAATCGGATGTCATTTTTAACTGACGTCGTTTATCTAAATAAGATCCACCCTTGGCTTCGGTTAAGTCATTGAACAAAAAATCTTCGAGGCTTAGCTTGAAAATGGCACAAACCTGTTCCATTACTTCCAATTTAGGTTCTGCCCGTTCTTCTTCATAGGCCCCAACTAGGGATCGCTTAATCTTTAATTTATTGGCAAACTCTTCCTGGGTCCAACCGCGCAACTTGCGCAGGTAACGTAAATTTTTTCCAGCGTTCGACATAACTAATGTATTTAGCTGCAAAATACTAATATTTTTAGTTTTTCCAAATTTATTTTTAGCAATTGGCCTTAAATTGACCAATTCATCACAATTTCTGCTACAATTAAACTGCTTGAAGTACTTTTCAACCGTAAAACAATTGAATGAAAAAAATCTGCTTAGCTCTGCTTTTTAGTGCATCCCTATTTGCAAATGCACAAACCAATATTACCTATCCCGAATCATTGGTATTGATTCCAGAAAAATCCAATTTTGAGAAAACATCTACGTATGCAGATGTTATGCAATTTTTGAACAGCATTAAAACCATGAGCCCCAACATTTATGTTGGAAGCATAGGAATGAGTACCCTTGGAAAAGATATTCCTATGGCGGTATTGGCCAATCCAATGGTTCAAACTCCTGCAGCAGCAAAGGCCTCTGGAAAGCCAGTCATTTATATTCAAGCCAATATTCATGCAGGAGAAATAGAGGGAAAAGAAGTTACGATGATGTTGATGCGAGATATTTTATTGGGTAATAAAAAAGACTTACTCAAGAACCAAATTATTGTATTTGTACCCATTTACAATACTGATGGAAATGATCAAATGGCCAAGGGTTTAAGACCTAGCCAAGAGAATAGCCCATTAGAAACAGGCATCCGCGAAAATGGTCAGGGATTAGATTTAAACAGGGATGGAATAAAAATGGAAGCCCCTGAAACCAAAGCTATGATTCAACAAATCATTACTGCCTGGGACCCTCAAATGACCGTAGACTTGCACACAACCAATGGAACCTGGCATGGATATTCTTTAACATGGGCACCAGGATATTTATATGCTGGTCAAAGGGAAACGTACGACTATACCAATGCTACAATGCTTCCTTATATAACGCAGCAAGTGAAAGAAAAAAATGATTTGATGTTTGGCCCCTTTGGTGATTTTAGTGTACGGGAGGGGTGGCCAATAAAGAATTTTTACACTTATAATCATCATCCAAGATATATTATCAATCAAATTGGGTTACGCAATAGGATGTCTATTTTAAGTGAAACATTTGCGCACGAACGTTTTTATCAACGCATGAATACATGCTATGTTTTTGTAAGTGAAATTTTATCTTATTGTAATCAACATGCAGAAGAAATAATGCAAATTAATAAAGCAGCTGAAAATGCAGCCATTCAGCAAGTACTCAATAATGCAGGTACACTAAAAAAAGGCGTTCGATATAAAATGGTGCCAATGATCCAGCCAATCAATCATTTTAGAACCTATGATTATATCAAATACAGCAAGGCCGATGGAAGTACCGCTTTTTTAAAAACAGGCAAAATAGCGTATTATGATAGTGTTCATTATTATGCCAGTTTTAAAGATACGGTTCAGGCAGTATTACCCAGAGGATATATTATTCCTGCAGCATTTGCTTCCATTGCCGAACACCTTAAAATGCAAGGAGCAATAGTTACCCAGTTAGATAAAAAACAAAATTATTGTGGTGAAATTTTCTCCATAGAAAAATTCACTAAAGCCACCCGAAAATTCGAAGGGCATTTCATGGCTTCGGCAGAAGGTAAATTTATTGCAAAAGATTTTTCCGCAGAAAAAGGGGACTTCTTTGTTGATCTAGCTCAACCTTTGGCCAACCTTATTTTTTATACACTAGAACCTCAATCGGATGATGGTTTACTAACTTGGAATTTCTTTGATAGCTATTTAGAAGCAAGGGGAGTAAATTTCAAACCCGTAGAATTTCCTATTCTTAAATATTTTAGCATAAAAACAACAGGTAAAAAGAAAAAATAGGAACCACGATTGGTATATTGCAGTTATGTCTAAGTTAACAAGTAAAAAGAAAGAAGAACCCATCATATTAATTACCAATGATGATGGCATTTTAGCACCAGGAATTAAAGCATTGGCAGAAGCCGTAATAGGGTTAGGTAAAATTGTAGTTGTTGCACCTGATAAACCTCAAAGTGGCATGGGACATGCAATCACAATTGGAGAACCACTTCGCATGCATAAAACTGCACCCATTACCGAAGGAGTAGAAGCTTGGAGCTGTAGTGGCACTCCAGTGGATTGCGTAAAATTGTCCGTAGATAAAGTGCTTCATCGCAAGCCAGATATTTGTTTAAGCGGTATCAATCACGGAGCAAATCATTCTATAAATATTATTTATTCTGGTACCATGTCTGCGGCCCTTGAAGCAGCAATAGAAAATATTCCTAGCATCGGATTTAGCCTGCTAGACTTTAGTATTGAAGCTAACTTTACAGCAGCAAAAAAATATGTACGCATAATTGTAGAACAAATTTTAAACGCGAAGAAGCTAGACAAGCATATTTGTTTAAATGTAAATATTCCCAAGGGATCGGAGAAATTAATCAAGGGTATTAAAGTATGTCATCAGGCTTATGCTAAATACGAAGAAAAATTTGACGAACGTAATGATCCTCATGGTAAAAAATACTATTGGCTTACAGGAGAATTTGTAAACTTTGATAAGAGCAAAGAGAGTGATGTATGGGCTTTGAAAAATAATTTTGTAAGCGTTGTTCCTGTACAATTTGATTTAACTAATTATGATCTGAAAAGAAAATTAGCCAAAACCTTGAAATGCTAATGTTTAAAAAAGATGATATAAAACTAGGATTAGTGTTAGGAATACTGGCACCCGTAGTTGGTTTATTTGGCTATTATTTTTGGAAATTTCGCTTGTTTACTTTGAATGAATTTTTTCAGGTACTGAATATGCAAAAATCTTTATTAAGTGGCATCATGAGTATAGCATTGATTGCCAATGCTATACTTTTTACACTTTATATAAATGAACATAAAGACAAAACCGCCAAGGGTATTTTTATTATCACCTGTATCTATGCTTTGGTTACGCTTGGGTTTAAATGGTTTGGCTGATTATACAGGTTCATGTTTATTGGGATCTAACTTAGCCGGTGCTGCTGGCGGCGGGGGCGGTGGCACAGGCAATTTACCATATTTTTTTTCAGCACGCCCTAAACTTGCCGGGTTAGTAAGATCATATAATTCTTCACTACCGTCTTTAAACTTAACTTTCAAGCGTAAAGGAGAATGAACCCAATAAATTGATTGTATATCTGGATGCTTTTCTTTTAAAGCTTTAATGGCTGCACTTGATTTACTATTTTTTTCTATAACAAGCATCTTTCCTCCATCTCCTTTTGTAGTTATTTCAATTATATTTTCTTTTTCACCTAACTTATTAAATGTATTTCGGTCATTCTTAATAATATTTATAGTAGCAATTTCATTAGGACTAATCTTTAACTCACTTAGTTTAACATCCATTTTTTTGCCATCTACAATTACAATAGATTGATCCATTTCTTGATCCTTATTTGTTTTAATAATCACTGAGTCTACTACAATTTCTTGTACATTCAATGATTTTAAATTCCCTTTTTTTGTAATCACTTTAATGATTCCGTTTTTAGCATCCACCCCATATAGTTCTTCGGCCATCTTTCCTTTATACACATTTACAGAAAGAATTTCGTTGGATGAAATGCTATTGAGTTCTTGCTCATCTATCCGCTTTCCATTTAATTCAATAATGGGCTTAGCACCATTTGGAAAAGAACGCAGAAGCATAGAGCCTTTACCTTCATTATCTCCTGAAAAACTAAATTGATTTCCTTTCCCTACTACTGTAATTGATTTTCCCGTTTCATTTTTGATAATTTGTATATTCTTACCAGATGGAATTACATAAATAGAATCTGAATTTAGGATAGTAGTATCGTTAGTTTTAGTTGAAAACTGATCTTTAATTGGCGCAGCAATATTTTCAATAACAGTTGCTACAGAAATTGTTTGTTTACTCATAGATGCTTCACTTCTAAAAGCAAACAAAACTATTACGATTGCCAATAAAGGCAATACAATCAATCTACGCATATAGCTATATTTTGGGTTAGTATTTTTTGTGATCATTTGTAATCTTCTTTTAATAGGTGAAAAGAAAAATGGATTGGTAAGTAAATATTGTTGCTGAGGAAAAGCTGCAGATAGTAACATTTGCGCTAAAGACGAAGTATCTCCATTAGCAACTGCTTTTTTATCTGCTATAAATTCATGAATCATTTCCATTTCTTTTTTAATCAGCCAAAAAAATGGATTGAACCAACCAGCAATCAATACCGATTGCATAAACATTTTATCAATACTGTGTTTTTGCTGCACATGGGTAAGCTCATGCTGCATCATTTGTTTACCTGCATCACTT
>JAVHPL010000181.1:0-29818 GCA_036170555.1 Sediminibacterium sp.
GTGAAATTTGTAACCAATTTATACAATGCCTATGTAGGATTAGATTGTGGCATGTTAGAAATTAATCCTTTATTCAAAACAAGTGATGAAAAGATCATTGCAGTAGACTGCAAAATGAATATTGATGATAATGCCCTCATGCGTCATGCTGATGTTGCCTCATTAAGAGACGTAACTGAAGAGGATCCTACCGAAGTAGAAGCTGGACAATATAACCTGAATTTTGTAAAATTAGATGGTAATGTAGGCTGTATGGTTAATGGAGCCGGTTTAGCAATGGCTACTATGGATATGATTAAACTAAGCGGAGGAGAGCCTGCGAATTTTTTAGACGTAGGTGGTACTGCCAATGCACAAACTGTTGAAGCTGGATTTCGTATTATTATGAAAGATCCAAACGTGAAAGCTATTTTAATTAATATTTTCGGTGGAATTGTTCGTTGTGATAGAGTTGCAGCAGGTGTAATTGAAGCTTTTAATAAATTGGGAAATATCAATATCCCCATTATTGTTCGTCTGCAAGGTACCAATGCAGTTGAAGCTAAAAAATTAATAGACGAAAGCGGATTAAAAGTAGAATCGGCCATTCAATTAAGCGAAGCGGCTGCACTGGTAAAAAAAGCAGTAGCCTAATTTAATTGATCTTACATTTCAAAAGTCCATAGCAGTAGTTGATACCGTTATGGACTTTTGTATTACACTATCAAGCTATTCAAATTTTATTAAAATAGTAAATTGATTCTACACCGCTTACTTGAATCAACTTGAACTATTATTCGGTACCAATTACCTGAATTAATTTCACTTCGGTAATTGCGCTAACTGTAAAGGTTAACCCAGTTTTTAGTTCTATACATGCGTACCTTTTTCTCCTGAGTAAACCCTTTTTAAATATTCGTCCACTATCGGTCATAAACAATGCACCTATTGGTAATGCACTTAATAAAAGATGCCCTTCTTTTTGATTGGGATTGTATCTCCTTAACACTGTTAATAAATCTATTTCGCCATTTGCAGTGGCAGCAGGTGATTGCATTGATTTTTTTAATACTTGTTCAATATCGGCGGGAAATATGCCTGTATTAATAAAATCCTTTAACAAATTACCATAACAAGATTTCCATTCTTTTCCATGGGCTTCTACCCTATTTTTATACGTTTCATAAGTTAGTAAATGAGCCAATTCGTGTAATAGTGTAATTAAAAATTCGTATTGATTTAAATTGCCATTAACACTTATTCTATGATGAGTTCCTTGATGTGCATGCCGATAATCTCCTAATACAGATTTACGTTCTTTGGCAACAGTTAAGTGAACTTTATACTGATGAAGATATTCCACCACTTTTTCAAAGCTACCTTTTGGTAAAAATTGTACAAGCGCTTGCAGCGGATGCTCAGTTGCCGCCATCTTTACCTGGTTTTATTTTTAACGCAATTCTTACTTCTAGCCAAGTATACAAAATATATAAAGCCATACTTGCAAATAATGCATTTATGCTTTTTTGTTCCCCAGCCTGATACAAATATATAAATGCAGCAGTTCCAAGTACAAATAATTTCAAAACCACCGACCCCATTACACCCCTAACCATAGCATGAGGATTTGCATGATTAGCCCCATTTATTTGCATTTTTAAACTAATCACACTAATCAAAAACAGCAATGTGTTGGCCACTATTAACACCATATTGTCTACCTGATGTTTTTTTAATGCTGAAGTAAATACAATTGCAAGCGCATTGATAAACATAAAAATAAATAGCACTGGCAAAAAAAAATTTCTTTTCTCTTTGGTCATCATATTGAAATTCAAAAAAAATGATTAATCGTTGGAAGACTCTACTTTAGGGATGATCAATGGAAGTGTATCTAACTGTGTAGAAACATTGCCAGATAACACTTTCTTTACCCCCTCTATGTATTGCTCTTTATAATGAATGGCTTGTTCTAGTGAATCAGTTCTAATTTTTAATACCTGAAGTGCTGTTCTACTTTCCTTTGTTCCATATCCAGGTATATAATACTTGAGAGGCGAAAAAGCAATTAAGGCAATGGTTAGACCCACCAAAAAAACAAAGATGGTACTGAGACCAATATAAACACTAAGCCTTGACAAACGAAGGGTAAGCATCTCTTCGTAAGTATCATCATTCATCAATACCAACCGGTAAGTATTCCGGAGTCTTTTGAATGTACTTTCTGGGTTAATTTTATCCATAATATAAAAACAGGTTAAAGGTAATGATTGACACTGGTTTATACAGAAACAGATCAGAATTAACTGTATTTTTAAGCGATTTTATGTACCGAGAAACTCATTTTCATCGTCTTTGCCTATTGCTGGTGTTTTTACTGAGCATATCCAGCAGCTTTGCCCAGCCTAATACAACCATTCAGTTAAAGAAGCCTATAAAATACCAAAACCGGGCCTTACCATCAGAAAAAACGGGGAATAAGCGGTTTACTATACCCAAAAGACTTTATAATAATACAGTAAGCCATTACAATTATTTTTTTAATGCAAATGCAAAACTAGAAACCATCCTCTTAAAAGCCAAAGCAAGTTTTAAGGAAGATTACACCAATTTACTGCCATTTTATAATTACAGTTTAAATGAAACAGCCAAGGATCAAATTGATACCATAATATATAAATGCACTTCGGGAATATTATTACACGATTTAAGAAGTGACTGGGTAGATCAATTTTATTTATTATTGGGTAAAGCCTATTTTTTTAGAAAAGACTTTGATTCTGCGGCAACAGTATTTCAATATATTAACTATGCTTTTGCAACTAAAGATGATGGATATGATATTCCTATTGGAAGCAATGCAAATAATACAAAAGGAGTTTTTACCATCTCCACAGATGAAAAAAGAAGTTTTTGGAGAAAAATTTCAGCTAAACTTCCTACGAGAAATGAAAGCTTTTTATGGCAAGTAAGAAATTATATAGAGCAAAAGAAATTAACAGAAGCCGCTGCCTTACTACAAATTATTCGCAATGACCAATTATTTCCTGCCCGTTTAAAAACAGATTGGTATGAATTAGAAGCTTATTTGCAGTACAATGTAGAGGCTTATGATAGTGCTGCTCACTATTTAACCCTGGCTTTGAAAAATGCCGAATCGAATTTACAAAAAGCTAGATGGGAATTTTTAGCAGCACAGCTTTTTGAAAAGGCTTATAACGATTCTACTGCAATTAAATGGTATGAAAAAGCCATTCAGCACAGTAATGACCCATTAATGGAAGTTTATGCAAGGTTGCAAATTGTAAGTTTAAGTTCGGAGAATAAACCCAATGCTATTCAAGAGAACATAAACCAACTTTTAGCAATGGCTAAAAAAGATAAATACCAAGGCTACAGAGATATTATTTATTATAGTACGGCTAATTTAGAGTTTAAAAGAAAACACTATCATGAAGCAGAGAAATATTTACTCAAAAGCTTGGCAACAATTGAGCACAATGAATTATTAAAGCAACAAAGCTTATTACTTTTAGCAGATATTAACTACACAACTAAAGAATTTGTGCATGCTTCTCGTTATTATGATAGTATTCAAATAGCTATTTTACCCATTGACAAGCAACTGATTGTAGAAAATAGAAAAACTCCATTAGATAGTATTGCAGCTAACTTACTTGTAATTCAATTAGAGGATAGTTTGCAGATGATTGCTGCAATGCCTTTTGAAGCAAGGAATGTTTTTTTAAAAAATTTACTAAAAAAACTCAGAAAACAAAACGGTTTAAAAGAATCTGAATTTGAAAATCCCTTTGGGAACAACATGCCAATTGCTACTCCAGAAGATTTATTTAAGCCAGCAGGATCTGAGTTTTATTTCAGTAATGGATTATTGAAAACAAAGGGTTTAAATGATTTTAAAACAAAATGGGGTAATAGGCCTAATATAGACAATTGGAGAAGGCAGCTAATTGTTGATCGCTCTTTTAAAAATTCATCACCTGATGTAGCTGATATAGATGTGATAAATACTAATACTAAGCCAGTTTTAAAAGAAATTTCTCTTGAGGCTTTAACCAATGATTTGCCACTCAGTGCAATAGCTTTAAAAAAATCGAACGATCAAATTATTAAGGCATTCATGACCATTGGCTATACCTTTCAATATAATTTAACAGATTATCCCAATGCTATTGAAACATACGAATCAATTTTAAAAAGATTCCCAGACTCTATTGCTTCGGAAAAATTATTATACCAATTAAATAATTGTTATAATAAAACGGGGAAGTTTAGTAAAGCTGACTCTTTAATTAAACAAATGGTAGCAAAATTTCCTGCTGGGAATTTAACCAAAACCTTAACAGCCTTACCTTCTAATAATAAAGCAACACCTGCTTCTGATGCGTACGAAAGTGTTTATGCTGATTTTATAGAAGGTAAATTTGAATTGGCATTGAAGAAAAAAACAGCTGCTGATTTACAATTTGGAAAGCAGTTTTGGACACCTCAATTATTATTTATAGAATCTGTTTATTATATTAAACAAAAGCAAGATAGTTTGGCAATTAAGAAACTAGAAAATATTGTCACAAGTTTTGCCAGTACAGAAATGGCTAAAAAAGCGGTTACACTAATAGATGTATTGAAAAGAAGAAAGGAAATAGAAGCCTATTTAACTAACCTAACAATAGAAAACCCTGAGGAATACAGCATTAGAAATGTAGAACTCAACAGCACCAATACTTTTAAAATGGAGTTGCCCAAAAGAGATAGCATATCCTATAAAGCTCCACAAAAAATAATGAATTCAACAGTTCTCGCTACTATCGCTCATAAAGAAATAATCGCCCAACAAAATCAATTTAAATTTATTGCTACTGATACTCAATTTGTAGCATTGGTGTTAACCATGGTGGATCCCATTTTTATTAATGAAGGAAAGAATGCATTCAATCGGTTTAACCAAGAAAGGTATTATCAACAAAAATTAGGGGTATCTGCTATAAAAATTACGGATAGTGTTCATTATTTATTAATTGGCCCCTTTAAAAATGCAGCAGATGCCAATACGTATATAGACCAAGTAGAACCCTATACCAACACTAAAATTATTCCTTGGTTACCAATAAATAAATATAATTTCAGCTTCATCAGCCCAGCAAATCTAATTTTATTAAGAACCAAAAAGAATCCGTTGGACTATCAAGCATTTCTTCATACTTTATTTCCTCAAAAATTTTAATTAATTTCTTACCTCTATCCCAAAACTCTTGTTTAGCTTTAACTTAATAATTACACGCATATCATGACTAAATCAGTAAGGATATTTTGGAAAATTTTTTTTAGCGGTTTTGCTTTCTTAATTATTTTTCTGGCTATGCTAAATTATGGTTGGATTGGGAGTATGCCCGACCTTGATGATATAGAAAATCCTACGGCCTCTTTAGCTAGCCAAGTATATGCCGAAGATGGAACCCTGATGGGCAAGTATTATATTGAAGACCGTATTAACGTAAAATACAAAGATATTAGCAAATATGCCATTGATGCACTGGTTGCAACTGAAGACAAACGGTTTTATGATCATAGCGGAATAGATGGAAGATCGATGGCTAGGGCTTTTTTTTATTTAGGAAGTGAAGGTGGTGCAAGTACCATCACCATGCAAACGGCTAAAAATCTTTTTACAGAAAATTGGAGCACTAAAAATTTTATTTTACGGGCGCTTCAAAAAATTAAAGAATCTATTATTGCTATTAAATTAGAACGAAATTTTACAAAAGAAGAAATTCTTACCCTATACTTAAACACTGTTGCTTTTGGGGATAATGTATTTGGTATTAGAAACGCTGCTAAAACTTTTTTTCAAAAAGAACCCGATAGAATTAATGTATCTGAAGCCGCTGTATTAATTGGTATGATTAATGGACCTGGCATTTATAACCCAAGAAGTAACCCTAAAAAAGCGCTTGACCGAAGAAATTTGGTATTGAATAGAATGGTTAGCTTTAAAGTGTTAAACGAGCAAACAGCTAAATCATTAAAACTTTTACCGATTGAACTGAACTATAAAAAATTAGATGAAACAACTGGATTAGGGCCTTATTTCCGTATGATTTTAGGGGAGGATATGAAAAAATGGTGTAAGGAAAATAAAAAAAATAACGGGGATAGTTATGATTTATATAGAGATGGTTTAAAAATTTATACCACCATTAACCCTCGAATGCAACGTTATGCCGAAGAATCAGTTGCAAAGCATGTAAGTTATATGCAGAAGCTATTAAACATGCAAGAAAATTTTAAAAACGGAACAGTTTGGAAGGGATTTGAGGGGGTATTAAATCAGATTATGAAACAAACGGATCGCTGGCGTAATTTAAAAAAAGAGGGGGTTAGCGAGGAAGAAATCAAGAAAACTTTTTTTCAAAAAATACCCATGCATGTTTTTGCATGGAACAATACGAGAGGTAAGGATACACTCATGACCCCCTATGATTCTATTAAGTATCATCGTCAAATGTTACAAGCTGGTTTTATGGTGATGGATCCATTGAACGGGCAAATAAAAGCGTGGGTAGGCGGTATTGATTTTAAAACATTTAAATACGACCACGCAAATATCAATACCAAACGACAAGTTGGCTCTACCATAAAACCCTTATTATATAGTTTGGCCATTGAAGAAGCAGGATTTACACCCAATACAGAAGTTCAGGATGTACAACAGAATTTTGGAAGTTATGGTATGGTTCCCAATACATCTAAAACTTGCACAGGTGCAACAATACCTATGGCATTGGCCCTAGCTAAATCTAGAAACTGTGCATCTGCTTATATTCTAAAACAATTAGATAATACGGCTAATAATGGGGCAAAAAGATTTGTAGAGTTTTTGCGTAAATGTGAAATGAAAAGTAAATTAGATCCATACCCCTCTATTGCATTAGGTGCTACAGAAATATCATTATATGAAATGATGCAAGCATATAGCATGTTCCCAGGCAGAGGCTTTAATGCAAAACCAATGTATATCACCCGCATTGAAGATAGAAATGGGAATGTATTGGCCACATTTACCCCTCAACGTAAAGAAATTATAAGTGATATTACCTCCTATTCTGCCATTAAAATGATGCAGGGGGTTATGGCATTTGGAACAGGAGCAGGAATATGGAATTATGATATGCCAAGCGGATTGGAAATTGCAGGAAAAACGGGTACAACCAATGACAATAGTGATGCTTGGTTTATGGGATATACCCCACAATACCTTGCAGGAGGTTGGGTAGGTTGTGACGATCGCTTTATAAGATTTAACAGCAAAAACGGTGAAGGCGGAAGAGCGGCCATGCCAATTTGGGCCTACTTTATGGATAAAGCCGCCAATGACCCTAATTGCGGAATTGATACAAAACTCACTTTTGTAAAGCCAGAAATGATGAGTAATGATATCAATTTAGACTATATCAATGGAATAACCCCCATATTAGGTGGGGAAGGTGAAGATATGGGCACTGGAACTTCTACTGATTATGAAATTCCAAATGATATTAAACCCGAAGAATTGGGTGCAGAATCTCAATTTAATTTAGAAGAAAATAAAAAGCCTGTAGCCCCAAAAGAAAATAAAAAATCTTCTACTCTGCCAGTAAACAAACCCGTTGAAAAACCAAAAGCCATTTTACCTAAAAAACCTGGTGGTGGAAATTAGTTTACTACAATAATTCCAAATTCTTGTTTCAATCCAGTAGATGATTTATAAATCTGTTGTATCCAATCTTCACCATATTTTGCAAAAAGCGTAGCAAAATTGTTTATACGTTCTTGTAAATTATGATAAGGGAATAGATCTAATTTAATTTGGGTAATTTGTTGAATAGCTATTTGAAATTTCTCTTTTTCGGCACGTAGCATTTTCTTTTCTAAATCAGTTAATTTCTTCATTGCTTTTACTTTTAAAGAAATTACATGATCATGAAGACTTTGATCAATTGAATTACAAATCAATTGTAGCTTTTCGTAAAAAGCATTTGCTTCAGCCAATTCTTTGTTGAGTAATAATTGGTTAGTACTTTTGGCTTTTACCATCTGATTAATTAGCTCATCTAACTTAACAAATAAAGCTTGATGGGAAAATGCATGCTTATTCAGTTTTTCTTGTTGTACTTTTTCAATAAATAAAAATGAATTCCTCAGTAACAATACTGGATAAGGTACTTTAACAGCATTAAATACTTGTTTGAGTTCTAACCAATAAGCCAGTTCACCACCTCCACCTATGAATGCTACATTCGGTAATATTGTTTCTTGAAATACCCCTCTTAAAATTACATTTGGGCTAAATCGTTCTGGAAAATTCTCCAATTCTTGTAAAATGGCCTCTTTTGTAAATACAAGATCTAAGGCACGCACTTCATACATTCCATTTGCGTTTATTTCAATACGTTCTCGTTTGTCATTGATTAAATAAAATAAATTAATTGACCTTCCTGATGCTTGTACTTTATAGTGTTCGGAAAGTGCATCTGTGGTTTTCTGTACAATTTTATGCGAAAATTGCTCTAATAATTCCTTTTTAAAAACAGGATTAAACAATGCTTTTAAAGCGGGATTATCGGGTATCACTACAATTACACCATAATGAGCAAATAAATGATTTACCAATTCTAAAGTAGCCTGCTGAATCATTTTCCCTTCTGAATAACATTGTGCAAACAGTTGCACCAATTGAGGCCCATTGGGCAATACAGCTATCTGACCTTCTATAGCATGTATCAGTTGAATAAATGCCTTATCTACAAACATTCTTCCCACCGCACCTTTTTGTTTTGTTTGCCATATTAATTTTTGTCCACCTAAATGAATATGGCCTAACTCATCTAAATCTGCATCTTCACTACCCATATAATATACAGGAATAAATATTTCATTGGGAAATGCACTAGCTAATTCTTCTGAAAGTTTAACCGTATGCATTATTTTATAAATAAAATACAAAGGACCAGTAAATATATTAGGTTGATGCGCAGTAGTAATCGTATAAGCATTTTCATGCTCCAACTGCTGAATATGATGGGCTACCTTGTTAGAAATGGGCAGTTCTTTATATTGTTCTTTCAATACTTTCACCAATACAGCGCGATTGACATTTTCCCCTTTTCTTGCATTCAAAGAATCTTTAATTCCACTGAGATTGGGGAGATGCTCATAAAAAGGACGAAGTGTATTAGACTGATTTAAATAATCCCCAACAAGATTGGAGAAAAATCCAGTTTGATCATAAGGCAAGTAAGAAGTGGTACAATCCATATTATTTGTAAAAATACAATTTCATTTTGCCTTGCCCAATCATTTATAAAAAATACCGATCATTTAATTAAACCTATTGGGATCAAACGGCTTTATATTCATGCTACTTGGTTTATCGGCAATCAGTTCACTAACCAACTTACCAGTACCCGCTCCTAAACTCATTCCAACCATTGAATGGCCTGTAGCTATAACCAGATTATCCCACTGAGCTGGCTTACCTATATAGGGAAGTCCGTCTGCTGAACAAGGCCTAAAACCATACCAAATTTTATCGAATGTTGGCATAGGCACATCAAACTCAGGAAAAAATTGTTTTACAGCTTGTAATAAGCCTTCTACCCGATTAATCTTAGGAGGAGTTTTAGTAGAAGTAATTTCCATGGTTCCCCCAAACCTAATTTTATTTCCATCCATTGGGGTAAGTGCAGCCCTTCCTTCTACCAATACTGCTGGATGATTTAGCCGATACACACTATTTTCTAAGGTTATCGAATATCCCCTACCTGGCATTAATAATAAAGGTATATTTAATTTAGCTGCAAGCTCCCTACTCCATGATCCTGTTGCCATGACTACTGCATCACAAGGATAAAGGGCTTGATTGGTTTGAATTCCAGTAATTGTTTTTTTCTTTTTCTCAAATCCAATAACCATTTCTTCTTTCACAAATACTACACCTTTTTGCTTAAGAATAGCCATTAACCCCTGCATCAATTTATTGGGATACAAATGAGCGTCACAATTAAAAAGCAATGCTCCCTTCGCATTAATTTTTGTTTGTGGTTCAAGTGCCTGCAGTTGATGATAATCTAATAATAAGGTATCTGTTAATCCTAAATCAATAGCTTTTTTATATAAATGAATACATTTTTCTTCTCCAGCATCAGTTTGAAATATTTCCAACAATCCCTTACGCTCATACGCAAATTCAAAATTGGGTAGGAGTGCCCATTCTTCATATAACTTTTTACTCAGTAAGGCAATATCCCGTAAAGGAATGGCCGCTTTCTCTACATTTTCGGGTTTGGCTACTTGCATAAATTTTAGCCCCCATTTAATTAGGTTGATATCTAACCTTGGCTGAACATAAAAAGGGCTTCGGTTATTCCACATCCATTTTAGCCCTTGACGAACAATACCTGGCGTAGCCAAAGGCACAAAATGGCTGGGACATATATAGCCTGCATTTCCATAGGAGCAACAATTTAAAAAATCACCTTTATCAATGATGGTTACGGCATACCCTAATTCACTTAAATAATAAGCACTACTTAAACCGATTATTCCCCCACCAATAATTGTTACTTTCATAACTTTTGATTCGTTATTCGGTAAAATTACTAAAAAGAGAATGGATTAATCTAGCCATATTTATTCTTAATTTAATTAACTTAGTCCCATATATAGTACTTATGGAAACATACGGAAAAATTTTATTGATTGCAATGCCTTCATTTTTGGTATTGGTATTATTAGAAAAATGGTGGGGTTGGAAAAAAGGAAATGATACAGTTAGAACCTTAGATATGTTCTCCAGCCTAACATCGGGTATCACCAACTCTACCAAAGATGTACTTGGTTTAAGTATTGCAGTAATTAGTTACGACTGGATGGTAAATCACTTGGCGATTGTTCAGATAAGTTCATCCTTCTTTGTTTATTTCATTGCATTTATAGCATTAGACTTAACGGGCTATTTGGTACATAGAATTGATCATGAAATTAATTTTTTCTGGAATGCACACTTAATTCATCATAGTAGTGAAGACTATAATTTAGCTTGTGCGTTACGCCAAAGCATATCTACATTTTTTAGATTGTTCACGATCTTTCTACTCCCTGCGGCTCTTTTAGGAGTGCCCACACAGGTAATTGCAGTAGTAGCACCACTTCATTTATTTGCTCAGTTTTGGTACCATACTCAACATATCAAAAAAATGGGCTGGTTAGAAAAAATAATAGTAACACCTTCGCACCATCGTGTTCACCATGCATTAAATAAGGAGTATCTAGATAAAAATTATGGTCAAATATTTATATTTTGGGATAAATGGTTTGGTACTTTTCAAGAAGAATTACCCCATATAAAACCTGTTTATGGAATTACGCGACCCGTAAGAACTTGGAATCCCATCAAAATAAATTTCCTGCATCTATGGTTGCTTGCAAAAGATGCATGGTATACCAAAAACATACAAGATAAATGGAAGGTTTGGTTTATGCCAACTGGATGGAGACCTGCTGATGTTTTAGAAAGATATCCTTTATATAAAATTGAAGATCCTTATCATTTTCAAAAATATGATACACCAGCAAGTAAGGAGCTTACTTTATGGCTTTGGATTCAATTTTTAGTACTAATAGCATTCATTAGTTATTTATTTGGCAATATTGCTTCCATTGGAAGTCCGGGTATTTTTTATTATGGAATATTCATTTTTCTGTATGTATACGCATATACCGAATTAATGGATCGAAATAAAATGGCATGGGTATGGGAATTAGCTAAAGCTGTATTTGGATTTATATTAATTTTTACTACTGGAAATTGGTTTGGAGCTGGGAATTGGTGGGCTGGATTACCTTATTTAATATCGTTTTATTTTATCATTTCTACAGGAATTACAGTGGCTTATTCTACAAAGCAATTGAGCAACACTTCATTAGGGTAGTTCATTATTTTAGATCTCCACCAGTAAAACTGAGCGGCAATAGCATGGCTGCATTGGGGATTACAAAAACCTTTCCTTCCATCCCACTCATCAATAATTTGATGGGATGTTTTAATCGGTCTTCATATTCTAACAAGCTTTGTCTGCAAATACCACAGGGAGAAATTGGATGATTACTTTCACCATTCAAATTATGGTAGCTGATGGCCATTGTATGTATGGCTGTATTGGGATGCAAAGAAGAAATGGCAGAAATTAATACTCGTTCAGCGCATAATCCAACAGGGAAACTTGCATTCTCCTGATTACTTCCACTAATCAATTCTCCATTGGCCAATAATGCAGTAGCACCAACTTGAAAATGAGAATAGGGAGCATAAGCAGTTGCTGTGATTGCCCTTGCTTTTTGAAGCAATATGGCATCCATTTTGTTTAAACTTTTTATAGAGTTATATACTTCGTAAACAAAATGAACTTCTTTCTGCTTCATAGCTAAACCTATTAAAACAACCTTTTTATTTAATCATACTAAACAACCGCTTCCATCTTGGGCCCTTTTCCCAACTCATCCAAATCATAGACGCTTTACCAACAATATGCGTTTCTGGTACAAAACCCCAGAATCGGCTATCTTGACTTCTGTGCCGATTATCACCCATCATCCAATAATAATTGTATTGAGGAGTATAGCTATTTGTTTCCTTACCATTGATGATAAATTTTCCATTGTTTTCTACAAGTGTATTTTTCTCATACACAGTAATTAAGCGCCGATACATTTCTATTGTATTGGCATTTATAGAAATTGGCTGACCTTTTTTAGGAATTTTAATGGGGCCATAATTGTCTAAGGTCCAAGGATAGTTAGCATCATCATTAGGGAAAAACATACCTACATGAGTATCCACATATTTTTCCAACGAAATTACATTCGGTTGTTTTTTAACTTGCGCAGCTTCGTCTGCAGTCATATTAAAAACATAGGTAGCATTATTGGGCCCTTGGGAAAATTGTCCTTTTGTATCTTCAGCATCTATCCCTAACACCTGTTTTAAAAAATCATCTGAAAATCCAGTGCCATTTGTTGTGGCAATATATTCTGTTTGTGCACCTGGGGGAACATAAGCGGGTTGATTATTAACAAAAAGTTCTGCATTTTTTACTTGAATAATATCGCCACCAACGCCAACACAGCGTTTAATATAATTATCCGTTTTATCCATCGGGTGCACCAATATAGGATACGTTGCAAAAAGAGCATCCCGATTGCCTTTAAAATCACTGCTACGTAAAACTTCGTAATAAGTTATTTTACTGCCATATTCGGGTAAATTGATAATGGTATCTCCTGCTGGAAAATTAAATACTACAGCGTCATTTCTCTTTACTTGAGTAAATGCAGGTAGCCGTTTATAAGGCAATTGAACTTCTTTTATATAAGATGCAGTGGTTAGTGAAAAAGGCATGGTATTGTGAACAAAGGGAAATGCCAATGGAGTTTGTGGAATACGAGGACCATAAGCCATCTTACTCACAAACAAAAAATCGTTTACAAGCAAGGTTTTTTCCATACTCTCGGTAGGAATCACATAAGCCTCAAAAACAAAAGTGCGAATTAAGGTGGCTGCAACTATAGCAAAAACACCTGCATCTATCCATTCTCTGGATGCAGGTTTATAATATAGTTTTAAAACTTCTGGACCATACCATTTTTCTTTTTCAGAAAATCCGATATATGGAAAATAAATAAAGGGAACCAATACTACTGCAGTATGTGCAGGAACAGATACTTTTTTAAATCCCATCGTAAAAATAATGGTAATCCAAATAGTAATGAATTGCCCGGCAATGGGAATCAATTGTAACCAAAACCAATGGCGAGCAATTTTCATTTTATGCACAATCAACCATGTATTGTAAAATGGAATAAACGCTTTCCAAGGTTCAATACCTGCTTTTTTAAACATTCCATACATACCAATATGCCATCCAACTAAACCAACAATAAAAAGCATTAACCCCATAATATGAATTTATTAATAACAAAAATATCCAATTCATTTGCAAACCAATGGTTTAAAGCCAAAAGTTTTGCTAAATATAACTCTTTACATCTGCTTCGCTAATTTCCCTACCAGAAAGAATTACTAGCCGTTCTACTACATTTCTTAGTTCGCGTATATTACCTGTCCAATTATGCGCTTGGAGGGCTTCTACTGCTTTTTTAGCAATACTTTTTTGGGTTTGACGATAATCCTCTGCAATATCTTTAAGGAAATGTTCCACCAATATTGGAATATCATCCTTTCTTTCATTTAAAGAAGGTACATGAATTAAAATGACTCCTAAACGATGGTATAGATCTAATCGAAAATTCTTTAACCCTACTTCTTCCAATAAATCCTTATTGGTAGCAGCTATCACCCGAACATCTACACTAATTTCTTTATCTCCTCCCACTCTGGTAATTTTGCCTTCTTGCAAGGCTCTTAATACTTTTGCTTGTGCACCCAAGCTCATATCCCCAATTTCATCTAAAAATAAGGTACCTCCGTGCGCTTGTTCAAATTTTCCAATTCTTTGTTTAATTGCAGATGTAAAAGAGCCTTTTTCATGACCAAATAATTCACTTTCAATTAACTCACTAGGAATAGCAGCACAATTTACTTCAACAATGGGAGAAGCACTCCGAACACTTTTTTCATGTAACCATCTTGCTACTAATTCCTTTCCGCTTCCGTTCTCTCCCGTTATCAATACCCTTGCATCGGTTGGCGCTACTTTTTCAATCGTTTCTTTTATTTTAATGATAGGTGCGCTTACCCCAATAATTTCTTGTACGTTAGCTACTTTCTTTTTAAGAACCTTGGTTTCTTTAACCAAAGTGGTTTTATCTAATGCATTGCGAATCGTAATTAGTAATCTATTTAAATCTGGGGGTTTAGCAATATAATCAAAAGCTCCTTTTTTTACAGCATCAACGGCAGTTTCTATATTTCCGTGTCCGCTTATCATAATGATGGGTACATCGCCATTTTCTTCCTTTGCTTTTTGAAGAAAATCAATACCATCAAGTTTGGGCATTTTAATATCACATAAAACGGCATCATACATAGCCAACTTAAATTTTTTTAACCCTTCTTCGCCATCGGCAGCTTCTTCTACTGTATATCCTTCGTTTGTTAATATATCTTTTAAAACATTTCGAATAGAACGCTCATCGTCTATGATTAAAATGGCCGGCATAATTGTATTTATTTACGAAGTTAATCATTGAAGCCGATACGAATGCCACTATACCAATTTCTTTCAGGTGCAGGATTGTAATACCTTAATCCAGCAGCATTAATATCATTTCCCAAACTATACAATTGATTTAACAAATTATCACCTCCTATAAAAATGGCTACATGTAATTTTTTAAATTGAAGATTTTTACCCATTTTCATTTGTAAAAGTTGATACGCATCAGCAAATTCTGTGTTACTATCATTCAGTGGAATTGATGATGTAAGTTGTAACTGAACATCAACATAATACTGCTTTTGAGTTGAGATTGAAGCACTAATAGAGTTTGTGGTAATTGGCACACCTGTTAACTTATTCCCAGAAAAATCTACCGCTCCTTGTTTATAGGAAATAAACCTATAAGGCTGATAACAAAAATTATTACTGATAGTGAATGAACTAATTTGCTGCCGTAGATTGTTGAAAAAATGATATTTTGTAAATAACTCAATTCCTTTTTGTAAGGTAGTACCCGCATTCACAAAATAGGCTGCTCCAGATGCATCATTTCTGGTTACAATTGCATCGTTTAATTTAAATTGATAGAGTGCAATATCAAATGCCAGCTTATTATTCAGCAAAAAACCCTTTAGTCCTAATTCGGTATTCCAACCTTTTTCAGCATTTAAAAATGGATAAAAATTTCCATCAGAAGGTTTTACTTCTGCTAGGCTAGGTGCCGAAAAACCTGCTGCAACAATGGCATACGCCGATATATTTTTATGCACTTGATACAATACACTCAACCTAGGAATCCATGGTGCAAGGATTGTTCTATTGAAAAATGGACTGGTTATATTCGTTAATTTCTTGTATTGATATGATTGCACATTTTGGCTAACTCCTGCGGTAATGGCAAAATGATTATTCCATTTCATTTGAAATTGCGAAAAGTAAAATTGCTGGCTACTGTAAATCATATCTTGTGAAAAAATAGTACCCGCAATGCCTCTATTATTTTTAAAGTTATTTATTGACGATTCATTAAAGAGCCATTCAGCTCCATTAATCCACCTAAATTGATTGAATGCTTTAATTGGAGTATACACTAATTGCATTCCGGCATTCATATTTACTTCAGCTCTTTGTTCATAATTGGTAATAAAGGGATTCTTAAATTGAGTAGTATTGATACTTAAAAAACTTTTTACTTGAAGTTGATCATTCCAATGATATGTATGATGAATAGCGCCAAAAATTGTTTGGTTATATACGGCTGCTTTTTGCTGAATAGAACTAGGAAAGCTACCTACTGCCTGCCTACTTAATGTAGGATTCAACCTCATTTGCGCTTTGGTAATTGCACCAGGCGTTTGATAATGTAAATTTGTATAAAAAAACAAGGTATTCAATTCCTGTTTTTTAAAGGTTGATTTTGTTAGCCAACTTATACTCGTTTTATTTAATTCGGCTTGCTCCCTATACCCGTTGGAATGTAAATTACTCACCTGAACAGTGGATGCAAATTGAGGCGTTGAAGTTTGCCAATCAGCAACCGTTTGATGTAAGCCAAATGACCCAATGGTAAATAGAACACTATACTTATTGTTTAAGTTATGGGTAAAAGGCAGCACACTATTGAACAGAACAACACCGCCAGTTCCAGCGCCATAGCTACTGGCAGAAGGCCCTTTGGCAATTTCTACCTTATTAATTTGTTGAAGGTTTAATAAATTTAAATACGTGTTGCCAGTTGCATCCGATAATGGAATTTCATTCCAATATGCTTTTATATTTCTAACACCAAAAGGAGATCGAAGTAAGCTACCTCGTATAGAAAGCCGATAACTGCCAGGAGACCGTTCTTCCATTCTCACACCAGGCAAAGTATTGAATGCAGAAACCAATGAAATAGGACTTTGGGCATTGAGTTCTTTAGCTATTAAAATAGAAACTGCTGCTGGGGCATCTTTCCATTGCTGGTTGGTGTTAAATGCAGCAACGGTTACTTCTTGTAAGGTTGTATCAATAACACGGTATGAGTTATTTGGATAAGACCAAGCTTTTAAAGAAACAATAGATATTACAATAAAAAGTAAAGCACTTTTGTACACGATTACTTTTTCATATACATGACTTCTTTCACTAGTTTTACGGTTCTACTTACATCAGGCATTGCTAATGCTGTTAAATTAGGTGCATAGTGTAAAGGTGCATCAGCAGAAGTAATTCTTCTGATTGGCGCATCTAAATAATCAAATCCTTCTTTTTGAATTCTATAACTAATTTCAGAAGATATTGAGGCAAATGGCCACTGTTCTTCAATAATCACTAAACGATTGGTTTTCTTAACGCTTTCTAAAATCGTCATCCAGTCTAACGGTCGGATTGTTCTTAAATCAATTACCTCTGCACTAATACCTTCTTTTTCTAATTCAGCAGCAGCACCTAATGCCACTTTCATCATTTTATTAAATGATACAATCGTAATATCCCTTCCTTGTTTTTTTACATCGGCTTTTCCCAATGGAATATAATATTCTTCTTCTGGCACTTCCGATTTATCTCCATACATCACTTCACTTTCCATAAACATAATTGGGTCTTCCTCGTATCGAATTGCTTGTTTCAATAAGCCTTTAGCATCGTAGCCATTTGATGGAGAAACTACTTTTAATCCAGGGATATTGGCATAATAACTTTCAAAAGCAGTAGAGTGCTGTGCACCCAATTGACCAGCACTTCCATTAGGTCCTCTAAATACAATTGGGCAACCAATTTGACCACCGCTCATGGCCAACATTTTAGAAGCTGTATTTAAAATTTGGTCCATGGCTAAAACAGCAAAGTTCCAAGTCATAAACTCAACAATTGGGCGAAGTCCATTTTGTGCTGCACCTACTGCTACTGCAGTAAATCCCAATTCGGCAATTGGCGTATCAATTACTCTCTTTGCACCAAATTCGGCAAGCATTCCTTGACTTACTTTATAAGCTCCGTTATACTCGGCAACCTCCTCTCCCATTAAGAAAACTTTGTCATCTCTTCTCATTTCTTCACTCATTGCTTCACGGATGGCCTCTCTAAACGCTATTGAACGCATAATATTATTTTTAAAATGAGCACAAAAATAGAAGATTCAGACATATAAAACGAAAAAATCCCTTCCAAACATTGTCTGGAAGGGATTGGGAATACTTATTAATCCAATTCGTTATTAAAATACGTTCCAACCAAAGCTGATATAATATAAGCCACCAATAGATACATTACCAAAACCATTGGTATAATATTTATTCATGATATTGGTTCCACCAATTTTAACTATTGATTTTACACTTGGAAATTTATAGTTAATCTGTGCGTCGAAAGTGGAGTAAGCAGGTACTGTGCCTACAGCAAAGGTTCCTTCATATACAAAGCTATCCACCCATTTGTATAATACACTAAATCCAAAACGATTATTTTTACCAAAACCACTATTTGCAAATCCTGCATTGAAACGAGTTTTTGCTGTATTGAAATAAGAAACAAATCCAACAGGCAAATCACCAATTACATCAGAATACACATTGGCATTAATTGAGTAGTTTTTAGGGAATAAATATTCTGCTGAAGCACCCCATCCTTTTACATCTACGGATGCTGGAGAATTAACTGAAATGCTGTACGCAATTCTTGTAGATTCTGATAATAAGTTTAATGGACTAGAAGGTAATCCTGCTCTTTGTTGAATTGCCGTTACCCCAGAAAGGAAGTCTTTATATTTAGCTTTGTAAACATACACGTCTAATAATAATCTTTTAGCAATTAATCCCTTGTAACCCACTTCTATTGAAGTAGTAGACTCTGGCTTAAATTCACCAAACTGTTGAACTTGTAATAATGCAGGATTTGGAGCACCAGCTAAAGCACTTGCACCAAAAGCTTGCACACTGGCTAAAGTATATGCAGGATTTCCTGTGAAGTTATATCCATTTCTTAATTCAGGAACGCCACCCATTAAACGAGTACCACCCCCTACTAACAAATTAATCCACTGATTTTGTGTTGTAGGGAAACGATAAGCCGTTTGATAAGATATACGTAAATTATGATCTTTGGCCATCTTCACAACGGCTGAAACTCTTGGAGTAAATCGGCCTTTGAAATTGGTATTTTTATCATATCTACCAGATGCGGTAATTTTCAACACATCTCCCAATAATTTCTGAGAAATTTGAACATACCCACCTGTTTCCATTATTTTAATAACCCCCATGGTGTCTGCAAATAAAGTTCCTTTAGAGTTCAATACGTATTGACGAATATTTCCACCAATCATTAAATCTGTACCATATTTAGTAAGTCCTAAATCATCTGAAAGATTGTATTGACCTTCTAAAGCATTTAAGCCAGTTTTATCTACAAATAGTCCACCTCCTTTAGATATTGGGGTATTGGCAATATTTTGAAACAAAGGATTATTTCCAATGAATCCAACAGGACGTCCATTATCTGCCACTGTACGGGCGTTATTTAACAAAGCCAATTGATTTGCAGCAACTACACCCGGGGCAGCAGCTTGAGCAGCAGCTAGCGCAGCAGCAGGAGTTAAGCCAGCACCAAGACCCGCACCATAAGCAGCCCCCAATGCTTGTATATAGGTGCCTACGGCACCACTGGTAGAACTACCCACTGTGGCTCCAATGAATTGAGGAAACCACTGAGTTGCACTTGGTTTCCATGCTTCATTAAATAAACGGGTGGTTATAGTAGAGTTAAATGAACCTCCTGAATTTTCGCGGGTTACATAAGTTCGTATATACCAGTTCTTCGCTTTTAATTCTAATTTAAATTGAGACATTTTAAGGTCTTTCAAAGAATATCGGTCACTTCCTGTATAAACAGTATTACCATATCCCCAGTTACCTGCTAAAATAGCTTCAACCTTATCACTTACTTTGTAATGCAAGGCACCACTCAATTTCACATTCAATGTAGTTGGATCAACTACTTGGTTTTCATTATATCCAGTTCTAGAAACATACAATGGTTTACTAGAAAAACTACCTAACACCCCAGAAGATGGAATTAAAATAGGCGTTGAAATTCCAGGGAAAGCCCCTGCAGGAATTACACCTAATACTGGAATACTAGCTATAACGCCAGCAAATGCACCTTGCAAATTGGCGTTGGTTTCATCACCATATAAATTGATACCATCATAATTAGGATCAGATAACCTGTTTCCTGCAACCACATTGCCGTTAGGACTTGCAGATAAAGGAGATCTACGATAGTTACCATCATTGTTAGCTAACCAGTCTTGAGCCTGAATAAACTGAGCATTTATTTTATATGCAAATTTTTCAGAAATTTTTTCTGCGTAACGAACGCTCCAATCGTAGTAAGGTGCTCTAGGACGTTGTTTGCTGTCAATATGATTTACACCTTGTTTAATTTGGAAACTTAATCCTTGATATTTAAAAGGGTTCTTACTATTAATCAATAATGTACCATTGGTACCACCTGGTCCATATAAAGCTGAAGATGCCCCTTGTAATAATTCTATATTATCTACATCCAATTCAGTTAAACCAATCACACTTCCAACAGCAAAATTTAAACCGGGTGCTTGGTTATCCATTCCGTCTACTATTTGGTTTAACCTTGTATTACCACTACTATTAAAGCCACGTGTACCAACACTGGTGAAAGTTAAACTGGCCGAAACAACGTCTACGCCTTTAAGGCTTGCAATTAAATCATAATAGTTAGCAGCAGGTGCATTACGAATAGCCGCAGCACTTAATCGCTCAATAGATACTGGAGATTCTAAAATACGCTCTGGTACTCTTGATGCTGAAACTACAATTTCATCTCCTAAAGTAAAAGATGTTTCTAAATCAACAATAACATTTTCATTATTGCTTTTGATACTTACTTCTTTAGCAGCATACCCTACCGAAGAAAATACCAACGTGAATGGTAGTTTTTGTACAGTAGAAAACTTGAAATTACCTTTGTCATCTGTATATGTTCCCGCTGTTCCACCTTTAACAGAAACGGAAACAGCAGAGAGGGCCTCTTTAGATTTAACGTTTTTAACAGACCCAGAAACAGTGGTTGCTTGCTGTGCAATTGCCGAAAAACTTAGCAAACTTGCAAACACAAACATGCCTAATTGGGCTAATAATCTTCTCATAATGGCATTTTTTAATTGAAATATAAGGCAAAATAGTATTTGTTAAGTACTTGCAAAAATTTAATTTATTGTGTTTGGTGGCAAGTTTGTAGAGAAAAATTTAATTTCGCTTCATGGCTTCTAAAACCTATCCCCAACAAACCGCATTTTATAGTGGAAAAGTAAGAGATGTATACACCATTAATCATAAATGGCTTGTTATGATTGCTAGTGATAGAATCTCCGCTTTTGATGTAATTCTCCCTAAAACCATTCCTTATAAAGGACAAGTACTCAATCAGATTGCTGCATACATGTTAGATAAAACCAAAGATATCTGCCCTAATTGGTTAACCATTTCTCCTGCCCCAAATGTGTCAATTGGTAAAAAATGTATCCCATTTAAAATAGAAATGGTGGTTAGAGGTAATTTAGTAGGTCATGCATGGCGAGTTTATCATAGTGGATTAAGAACCATTTGTGGGGTTCAAATGGCAGAAGGATTAAATGAAAATGATTTTTTTCCAACCCCAATTATTACTCCATCTACCAAAGCAGCAGAAGGCCATGATGAAGATATTTCTAAAGAAGCGATCATTGAACAAGGATTGGTATCAAAAGACGACTGGGAAATTTTAGAAAAATATACACTAGCACTTTTTGAAAGAGGAAAAATGCTTGCTGCCAAAAGAGGGTTAATTTTAGCAGATACCAAATATGAATTTGGTAAAATTGGAGACACTATTTATTTGATGGATGAAATTCATACGCCCGATTCATCCAGATACTTTTATGCAGATGGATTTGAAGAAAGGCAACAAAAAGGAGATCGTCAAATACAATTGAGTAAGGAGTTCGTAAGAGAATGGTTGATCCAACATAATTTTATGGGCAAGGAAGGTCAATCTGTTCCTGCAATGTCTGATGATTGGGTTAATACCATTAGCAGCCGTTACATTGAATTATATGAAAAAGTTATTGGAGAAAAATTTGTGCCCATTCAACTTACAGATGAAGAAACAGATACTTGTATAATGAAAGAATTAAATAAACTTGGTTTTTAAATTCGTAGCTACTTTTTATTTTGAATCAGTTCGGGCAATCTTGGTCTTAGTCTTGCACTACTTTTGTTAAAGATATTTCTTCCTTTATCTATCCCTTTGCGTATAGCTTCTTGGCGTTCTTTTGGCAAGTGGATAGTATCTTTGCATTCCTCACTACAACAGCCATTAAATTCGTCCGCGCAGTTTGAACACTGAATAAACAGAAGGTGACAACCATCATTCTTGCAGTTGGTATGTGTATCGCAGGGTTTTCCGCACTGGTGGCAATGTGCAATCACATCTTCAGTAATGCGCTCACCTAAACGATCATCAAACACAAAATTTTTTCCTATAAATTTTGCAGGTAATCCTTGTTCTTTAATTTGATTGGCATAATGAATGATACCTCCTTCTAAATGATATACTTTATCAAAACCTTGGTGTAGCATATAGGCACTGGCTTTTTCGCATCTTATGCCTCCTGTACAATACATGATAATGTTTTTCTCTTTCTTACTTGCTAACATTTCTGCAGCCATAGGCAATTGTTCTCGAAAAGTATCAGAAGGAATTTCTACCGCATTTTGAAAATGGCCTACTTCAAATTCATAATGATTGCGCATATCAACAATGACTGTTTCTGGATCATTCAGCAATTGATTCATTTGCTGTGCATTCACATATTTTCCCTTTCTTTCCATAGAGAATTGAGGGTCATCTATTCCATCTGCCACAATTTTTTCCCTCACTTTAATTTTCAATACCCAAAAACTTTTGCCCTGTTGCAACTCATCATTTAATCCATTCGGATCATCAACAGCAATATTTAACCTCAGGTTAACCAAACCCTCTGTTTCATTCAAAGTTTGTTTAAAAGTATCCATTAAATGTGACGGCACACTTATTTGTGCATTAATCCCTTCTTGGGCAATATAAATTCTACCAAAAACATTTAAAGAATGTAGTGTTTTGTATAAGTCGTCTCTGAATTGATGAGGATTTTGAACTGGGAAATACCGATAAAAACTAATGGTAGTTCTTTTGAAGTTTTCCTTCATTAATTTTTCCTTCAGCTCTTGGTTAGAGACGCGATTGTGTAGAAGTGCCATAAATACATTTTAGACATAGGATTCCTATGTTCCATTAATAAGGAGCTGCTTGCAGGGCAGCCAAAATTCAAGACAAAATTAATCATTATCTAAATATGGGCATAGAAATCCTAAAACCAGATGGTTTTGACCCCCCTTTTTCTGCCCCTTGTACAAAATCTACCCTTAAAACTTTAAAAATGTTTTCAAGTCCTATAAAATATTCTTTATATCCATCTGCGCCATCAATATGCAACATATTCATACCAGTTACAAAAAACCAGTTCAATTTTTTAAACCCAGGAATTTTATTACTTATAAAACCATTTAAGTGATATTCTAAATGAGTTGAAGCATTAAAGCGAGCTGTATTACTAAATTGGTAATAAGGCATTAATTGAAAGCTATTTAAGAAACTAGCAGCAAACAGTGTTTGATTGCCCAAATAGTGCTGATAGTCGGGTATAAATGTTTTATTGGCGTTGATAAAGCCGCCCATATTTATCCGATAATTAAAACGGCCCAGCAGCTTTAAGTTTAAATTGTCATTCATGCTGAACTGCCATTTTGTATAGTCTACATCACTGCCCAAGAATCCTTGAATTCCTTTTGTGATAGATGCATTAAAAGTGGGATATTTTGAGCCAATTGATACCGTACGATCCGGGAATTCAATATACCTAGAACCAGGCCTCCAGCTAATACCAATCGTTAACATAGATGCCTTATTGGGTTGCATATTATTGAGCGCTAACTCAGTTGGATAATTTGGAGAGAATGCTCTATCAGGAAAATTTTTCCAGCTGGTCATATCTGCCAGATTATTTAAAGCAGAACGGTTTTGAAATTGAAAACGAGCACTAATATTAAGCCCATTCCCAATGCCCCTGCTATAGCCTAATTGAAAAAAGTCGGCCTCATAGAATTTCATATAATTGTTCTCATACATGAGCGTGTATATAGAATTCACTCTTTCACTAATTGATTCAGCATTATTAAACTGCATTACTTTTCTACCAGCAGAAAAAGAAATATTTTGCTCATAGGTAGACCCAAAATTAAAACCTGCAGCTATGCTTGTATTCAAATGTTTATTTGCAAACCCGTATCGAATAGTAGGCTTTATTGATAACGAATTTCTTCCTTCATAGCTTTTGCTAATTCTTGGAGAAAACTGAACTACTCCTCCTTCTACCGTATTATAATTAAGTGTATTCACAATCCCATCAAAACTAATATTGACTTTTTTCTTTTGAATGCTGATATTTTGACCAGTTAACAATAACCCAGATAATTTTATTTTATTTCGAATTCTATCTAAAGAATCAAGATAACGTGGATCTTTTCTTACTTGCTCTAAGCTATCTTTTTGCTTATAATCTTTTAGCTCTTCGGTAAGCAATGGCAGAGGCCTTATACTATCCCAATATGCAGCAGATTTTTTATTAGAGCTATCATAAAATTTCAATACGGTACTATTAAAGTAGTTGGGTTTAAATGCTGGAGCTATATCAAAGTGATCATATACTTGTAAAAAATTTCCAAAAAAATCAAAACCAAAAAATTTGCCCGATGGATAAATTACTTGATTTTTAATTACCCAGTTTTCACCAATGGGCATATATTGTTGACGAATAACCAGCGTATCTAAGAATTGCATTTGCTGTTCTTTCAAAATGGTTAAATCGATACTTTGTATTCGCCAATCATTTTCACTGATATTTATATACCCCGAAAACAGTGGTTCGTATTGTCTTTTAGGGGTTACTTTAATTCTGCTTACTTCTTTCCCAAATTCAAAAAATGTTCCTTCAAATTTATATTTATAATAGTTGAGCGCATTATTGGCAATGGGTGAAATGAACCCTCTAGGATTTAAACTTCTACCAATAGTAATGGTATTTTCATAAAAAGAAATGATCTGTGGGCTACTAAATCCAAATCCATCACTTCTGCCACTCAATTTTGTAGACAACACTTCTACCTTTCGCTTATTGGGTTCTTCCACTGAATATTTTGCAATGGTTTCCGATAAAAAAATCATTTTTCTTTTGCTAGTATCCCCATCTTCAAAATCTACTTTCTGTCCAAAAAAGGAATGGGGATAATTCCTCAATTGCAATTGACCTTTTATATACACATCACAAGTGAATTTTTTTATTTCTCTTAAATGCAATTCTCTATGTTGAATGGCATTACGGATAATAGCATAAGCAGGATCTTCCCCACCACTTTTAACTTCTACTGCTTGTAAACTATAATTTTGCGGAGATAAACTAAAATCAATGCTCATGGCTTCATTGCCCATCTTCAATTTTTTCTCAACAGAACTATATCCTATACTTTGACATATCAATACATACTCTCCTGGTTCTACCTGTATGGAATAAAATCCCTTGCTATTTGCCGAAACCCCTTTGGATGTTCCCTTTATTAATATGGAAGAAAATGGTAGCGGTTGATTATTCAAAGCGGCACGGATAGTACCACTAATAACACTTGCATGAAGACAAGTACCCATTAACAATAAAGAGAGGAATGGTAGAAATTTATTCATTGGGGTAGTTAAAGTAATAAGGCGTATTGCAAGAACAAAAAAAAGCTGGAATTCGTTTCCAGCTTTACAATGCTTTGTTAAATATATTTTATTGTATTATTTACCAATTCGTTCTTCCCAAGCTAACATGCCGCCTGTTATATTGATGGCATTTTTAAACCCCGCGGTTTCCAATATTAAACAAGCCTGCCCACTTCTATTTCCACTTCTGCAGTAAACATAAATTGGCTCATCTTTCATACTTTCTATTGCATCTAATTGCATGGTTTGTACTTGCCCAAGAGGCAATAAAATACCCCCAATATTAAATGCTTCATGCTCATGAGGCTCTCTTACATCTATTAAATTCATTTTTTCTCCAGCAGTTAATTTTGCCTTTAATTCTTCAACGGTAATTGTTTGCATAAAATAAAATTTATTGTGTTATAGGTGTTATACTAGTTGTGTCTTTCACGGGAGGGGTTTCGCTAATATATAAATCAATCATTTGCCCTTGGCGTATTTTGTTAGGTAATTTGGCACCAGTTGGGCTAATTGCTTCGGAAAATAAATCTGGATTTTGCTTAATAATAAAAGCAGCCCCTGAATCTTGAATAGCCCCAACAGCAATTACAGAACCAATATTAATACTAATGGAAGCTAAATAGGCCCTTGCCTCATTTAATGTTTGACCAATCAAATTAGGCACATCGGCTTCATTTGTGCCAACACCACTTCCAAGCACAAAACTAATTACAGATCCAATGGCTATTTTAGTGCCTGGCTTTATAGGTACATCATTGAGCAATTGCTCTAACACTGCATTCCTTGCTATATCTGGTTTATAGGTAACATATCCTAGTTTTAGCCCCAAACTTTGCAAATACATTTCGGCACTTTTTATAGAGAAACCAGCAAGATTGGGCATTTCCACTTGAGGAGGAATTGTTCTATTTATAGTTAAATAAATGGTTCTTCCTTGTTTTACCATTTCATCTGCTTCTGGTGTTTGTCTTATTACAGCTTGCTTGGCAACCGTATCTATATAAACAGAATCTTGTATAGCCACTTCAAATCCCTTATCCTCTAATATTTTTTGAGCGGCCAATATATTTTGACCTATAATGGAAGGTACTTTTTCATATTTACCGTAACCTGTAAGCCAATCTAAGGAGCTAAAGAACAACAAGACTACCACTAAAATAATTCCTAGCGCTGCTAGTATATTTACCCAAAGCGGTTTTGCTGTAATGAATTTAAACACAGGTATAATTTAAAATGTAAAATGATGCAACAAATGGATGATTAAGTCTTTAAAATTAAAGTTAAGTAAAAGCTTGTTCTACAACAGCAGAATAAAAATTGGTTAAACTCATTCCCATGGCCTTAACTTGCTGTGGAATTACAGATGCTTCACTTTGCCCTGGTACCGTATTTACTTCTAACATAAATGGCTTTTGTTGAACTGAATCGTAAATAAAATCAATTCGAACAACCCCTTTACAATTAAATATTTCATACACAAGTTTAGCCGCACTACTTAATGCGAATTGCATAGCATCATCTATTAATGCAGGAGTAGTTTCCGTACTTTTTCCCTGATATTTTGCCTCAAAGTCAAAAAAAGAATTGCTTGTATTTATTTCAGTAATAGGCAATACGGTAATGACATTATCTTGTTTAAAAACTCCAATGGTAAATTCCCTGCCACTAATAAATTCTTCTACAATCAATTGACTATCTTCTTTAAATGCTTTTTCCAATGCAGGCTGTAGCTCAGATGCCTCAATAACTTTACTCATGCCAATGCTGCTTCCTCCATTATTGGGTTTAACAAATAAAGGTAAATGAAGCTGTTGTAAAATAGTAGTTGCCAATACAGGAGTATGCTTAAAAAGGTGCATTGATTTGGCAACATTGATTCCACCAAATGCAGCAACTGCAACAGTATAACGCTTGTTCATGGTAAGTGCAGATGTGGCCGCATCACAACTGGTATAGGGCAAACCAATCATATCAAAATAACCTTGCAGTTTTCCATCTTCGCCAGGTGTACCATGAATACAGAGTAGTGCAACATCAAAATTAATTTTACTACCATTTTCCTCTATTGAAAAATCGGCCCTGTTGACCTCCGTTTTTACCCCTTTATTATTTAAATACCACCAGCCAGTTGGATTGATATCAATGGTAAAAACTTCGTATTTTGCTCTATTTAAATTAGCATTAACCGTAACGGCACTTTTATAGCTGATTTGCGCTTCTCCGCTAAATCCACCAGTTACCAAGGCAATTTTTTTCTTCATAGCCATTCTTGAAGAACAAATATAAGGAGAAGGTTAAGCTTATAGATAAGTTCTGCATCAGGTACACAAAAAAAGGGAAGAAATTCCTCATTCCTTCCCCTCACGGTAGCGGGAAATATCACCCACTGTTAAAGGAGTTGCCATTTGCGGCAACAGTTATTAAGCAGTAAGGTAAAAACAATCTGCATTAAATGCAAGCATTTTAATGTAAAGTTTAGCACATCTGCAAAACTTTAAATATGCATTTTATTTTTCTTAGCCATCAACTGATCTACAGTTTCTTGGTATTCCTCGTCTGGTACACAACAGTCTACTGGGCAAACAGCAGCACATTGTGGTTCTTCGTGAAATCCTTGACACTCCGTACACTTATTAGGTGTAATGTAATAAGTGTCTGAACTAATGGGTGCTTGACGATCGCTGACGTCTACTAAAGTGCCATCAAGGAGCGTAAAGCTACCTTTAACAGTGGTTCCATCGGCTACTGCCCATTCAACGCCACCTTCATAAATGGCATTATTTGGACACTCAGGCTCGCAGGCCCCACAATTGATACATTCATCGGTAATTTTGATTGCCATATAAAATGGATTTGTTGGTTGAGTGAAATTACATTTGCAGTAACAAAAATACGGCTGAACAATGACTTTACAAGAACGAATTACCTTATTGTGCCAATTAAGTGAATATATTGTAAGTTCCGATCTAGAATGGGAAAGCATTAAAGAACAAGCATACAGGGAAAATCAGTGGTTTATACCAGCCTTTATTGAAGCAGCCTGTGAAAATATTGCCCATCAAATGCTCAACAGAAAAGCACTGGAAGAATGGACAGTAAGATATGGCATACCAGTGGAAAACGCTCAACCTAAAAATATTGGAATTGTAATGGCAGGAAATATTCCATTGGTTGGGTTCCACGATTTTTTATGTGTGTTTATAACAGGGCACCATGCAGTTATAAAAGCATCATCAAAAGACGAAGTACTCATTAAACACCTTATAAAAAAACTATACGAGTGGGAAATTACGGTTCAAAACCAGGTTTCATTTGCAGAGCGGCTAAATCAATGTGATGCTTATATAGCTACTGGCAGCAATAATTCTAGCCGATACTTTGATTATTATTTTGGAAAATATCCAAATATTATTCGAAAGAATAGAACTTCTGTTGCCGTATTGAATGGAAACGAAACTAAAGAGGAATTAGCCGCACTTGCAGATGATGCCATGTTATATTTTGGTTTGGGTTGCAGAAACATAACCCAAGTATTTGTTCCAGAGAAATATGATTTTATTCCACTTTTAAATGCCTTAAAAAAGTATGCTTATTTAATGGAGTATCATAAATACAAACACAATTATGATTACCACCTTGCCTTATTAATCATGGGAGGTAAATATTATATGAATAACGATACCGTGATCCTAACGCAAAACGATTCACCCTTTTCACCGGTAAGCCAAATTCATTATGCTCAT
>JAVHPL010000182.1:0-29705 GCA_036170555.1 Sediminibacterium sp.
AAAGTTTGATCTGAAATTTACCGATCTTAATTTATTAATAGCTAGCAGAAGATAAACGATTGTTTATATGGATATGCTTCTTTTTATTTGTAAGCTACAATATTCAAACGCTCTTTACAAAAATCAATTTCATTTTCATCATTGCTGCAAATAATCACCAACTTATTGTTGCAATAATTTTGTACTAAATGATGATACAGTTCATAACCCTCTTTATCTAAATTACTACACGGCTCATCTAATAATAAAATAGGTGTATTAGAAAAAATGGCTTGGGCTAATTTAATACGTTGTTTCATTCCACTGCTAAATTGTCTAATTTGTTTATGGCCTGCTTTTGCTAGCCCTACAATAGAGATGATTTCCTCTATAGAATGTTGGGGCATCAAGGGTTTAAATTGTTGATGAAATTCTAGCATTTCTATAGCAGTCATTTCTTCTACTAATTCTAAATAGGGAGCGCAAATGGCTATCTCTTTATAAATTTCGACTGCATGAATATGTGATGAAGAATCAGGTGTGGTTATTTCTAAAGTACCTTCATTTAATGAAGTACTACCTGCAATACATTGCAGTAGGGTACTCTTACCAGTTCCATTAGATCCTGTTATAGCGTAAAACTCACCCGCTTTAAATTGGTAATCGAGTTTTCGAAAAATCCATTCACGGTTAAATCTTTTTCCTGCTTGCTTTAAGGTAACGGTAATTTTATTCATCATCGTTGGCACCCTTTGTAAAACGCTTAATGATGCCTCTTCCACTATCCCTAATAAAAGTAACTATTTCATCTCGTTCATCTGTTGCAGTTAGTTCTTCTTCTATGTATTCTAATGCTTGTGTTGTATTAAAGCCCTTATTATAAATAGTTCTGTAAACGTCTAAAATATGATTGATTTGTTCTAATGGGAAGCCTCTTCTTTTTAAGCCTACGCTATTTACTCCCCCATAACTCAATGGATTTCTAACGGCTTTAATATAGGGAGGAACATCTTTGCTTACCAAGCTTCCCCCAGCAATAAAAGTGTGTTGCCCAATATTTACAAATTGGTGCACCGCACTTACACCACCTATTACGGCCCAATCTCCCATGGTTACATGACCAGCAATTTGAACACTATTACTCATAATTACATGATTCCCAATAATACAATCATGAGCAATATGGCTATAAGCCATAATTAGGCAGTGACTGCCAATGATTGTTCTGCCTCTATCTTCCGTACCACGGTTAATGGTTACAAATTCACGAATGGTAGTATGATCGCCAATTTCAACCGTAGTTTTTTCACCGGCAAATTTTAGATCTTGAGGAACAGCACCTAAAACAGCGCCTGGAAATATCCTGCAATTACTGCCAATTCTGGTTCCATCCATAATGGTAACATTACTCCCAATCCAAGTGCCTTCACCTACTTGAACATCACCATGAATAACAGTGAATGGGTCTATTTTTACATTTGGTGCAATCCTTGCATTGGGATCTATATAGGTATAAGGATGTGTCATAATTTAATTTAATGCTACACTAAATAGGTTTTGTACTGGTGGTTTACGAACGTTTTACTACCTGTGCTACTAGGTCTCCTTCCGTTGCTACTTTTCCTCCCACATATACAGTTCCCCTCATTTCACAAATACCGCGCCGAATTGGTCCGGTGAACTCCATTTTTAACACCATGGTATCTCCTGGTTTAACCATTCGTTTAAATTTACAATTATCTATTTTTAAAAAATAAGTATCATATTGGCCTTGGGGCATAGAATTGATGCATAAAATTCCTCCAGTTTGGGCTAATGCTTCAATTTGTAAAACACCTGGCATTACAGGATTTCCTGGAAAATGACCCGGGAAAAACCATTCATTAAAAGTTACATTTTTTATACCAACAATATAGGTATCGGTAAGTTCAATTATTTTATCTACCAATAAAAATGGATGTCTATGCGGTAAAGTTTTTTCTATATCTTCTAATGAATAAATGGCCGGCATGGTAGGGTCATACACGGGAACATCTTTTACATGCTTATTTTTTTTAATGTATTGCTTAATTTTTTTAGCAAATTCAACATTTGAACTATGTCCAGGTCTATTGGCAATAATTCTGGCTTTAATAGGATAACCAATTAAAGCGAGGTCGCCTACCACATCTAACAGTTTATGTCTTGCTGGCTCATTGGGAAAACGAAGCTCTAAATTGTTTAAATAACCTTCACTTTTTACTTCTATTTTTTCTCTTTTAAATACTTTGGCTAGTCTAGTCATTTCGGCATCTGTAACGGGTTTATCTACCACTACAATTGCATTATTGATATCTCCACCTTTAATTAAATCATTGTCTAGCAAGGTTTCTAGCTCATGTAAAAAACAAAAAGTACGGCAGGGAGCAATTTCTGCTTTAAAATCTTTGATGGTTTTTAAAGCAGCATGTTGAGTGCCCAAAACAGGGCTATTAAAATCTATTAAGGTAGTTATTTGATAATCCATTGCAGGTAATGCAACCATCTCTACCCGCTTGTTTTCGTCGTAATGATAAATATTTTCATCCAAGCTATACCATGCTTTGGCAGCTTCTTGTTCTAGTACACCAGTATCTTCAATAAGGGCAATAAAAGGAGAGGAAGATCCATCCATGATGGGAATTTCTGGTCCATTTAACTCCACTAATACATTATCTACCCCCATTCCAACCAATGCAGCTAGAATATGTTCTACGGTACTTACTTTAGCATCATCTACTTGTAAAGTGGTTCCTCGGCTGGTATCGGTAACCAAGTCGCAATCTGCCTTAATGATGGGCTGGTTAGGAAGATCTATCCGTTGAAATTGTATGCCAAAACCAGGATTGGCTGGTTTTAAAGTAATGTCAACTAAAATACCTGTATGTAAACCGGTACCGCTGATACTAATAGATTTACTTAATGTATGTTGTTTATCTGGGTTAAAATGAATGTCCATGCTAATAATTATCCTGCAAAAATAAGCTTCTAGCGTGGTTTTACCTTCTTAATTAGGCATTAACCCTAGTAGAAAGCAGTTGTTGAACCATTTTTTCAAGTTCTTTAACTCTTTTTTCCATTTCTGGGAGTGTACGCGTTAATGCATGAACACGCATAGATGTGGCAAAATCATAAGCAGGATGCCCATTAAAACTTTTATTGGGTTCTTTGATTGTTTTGGTAACCCCACTTTTACCATTTATTTTACTGCCATCGGCAATGGTAATATGCCCCGAAATACCAGCTTGCCCACCAATCATTACGCCATTGCCAATTTTACTACTGCCACTGATTCCTGTTTGTGCAGCAATAACGGTATTGGCACCAATTTCAACATTATGAGCAACCTGAACAAGATTATCTAATTTAACCCCTTTTCTTATAATAGTAGAACCCATTGTAGCTCTATCAATGGTTGTGTTGGCGCCTATTTCAACATCATCTTCTACTACCACATTGCCTAATTGGGGTACTTTTTTGTACCTGCCATCTGCTTGGGGAGCAAATCCAAATCCATCACTACCAATTACGGTTCCTGCATGAATAATAGTATCATTGCCAATAACACAATCATGGTAAACTTTAACGCCTGCGTGTAAAACAGTATTGTTTCCTATTATCACTCGATCTCCCAAAACTACACCAGGATATATTTTACTATTGTTTCCAATGGTCACTTTTTCTCCTAAATAGGCAAAAGCCCCAATATATACGTTTTCCCCCATGGTGGCTGTAGTTGCTATATAAGAGGGCTGTTGAATGCCAATTAATTGTTGAGCGGCCAAATTTTGATAAGCCGTTAATAAATTGGCGAATGCGCTATATGCATTAGGAACCCTAATTAACGTGGCATTTACTGGGCTTTTAAGCACTAATTCATCATTTACAATTACAATGCTTGCCCGGGTAACATACAAGTATTCTTCGTATTTGGGATTGGCCAAAAATGAAAGCTGGCCAGAAACCGCCTCCTCAATTTTTCCAAAAGAAGTTACTGTAGTTGCTGCATCTCCTTCTACTTTTCCTTGAATCATCAAGGCAACTTGAGAGGCTGTAAATTGCATATATCTTTTTTAAGTTAACAAACAAATGTAAAATTTTTTTACCTGAGAAGACAGATTTTGCTGAATCATGGTATTGTCTACTTCGGTAATATCTTTAATGCTTCCATCTTTATACAAGATATTGATTTTTTCTTCCTTACTCTGATAAGCCGTATTGGTTGCTATTCCCGTAAAGCAGAGGTAGTGAACTTCTGAAGGAAGAATACCAAATTGATGTATTATTTGGGCACGTTTTTCTTCAATAAACGACTCAGCAAAAGGTTCTGATTGAATGCGGGATTTATATAATTTACGGTTTAAAAAGCGCGTACACAATAAACGTAAAACATAATCCTTGTGGGTGCTCCACTTTTTTATGGCACTCATTACATCCACATCATCTAATAAACAAAATTTTTCCAATGCTTGTTCATCCATTACCCCCTCAAACCTTCCTAAAAAATAATCAATGGGAGAACCAGTTTTAAGAGATTCATCCATATTATGATATAGTTCTCTTACACGTTCCATAATTTTCACTAACATTTTTTCGGCCGATAAAACGGTTTTATGCAGATACACTTGCCAATACATTTGTCGCCTCGCTACTAAAAATTTTTCTACACTATAAATTCCTTTTTCTTCTACCATTAATTGGTTGTCTTTAACGGTAAGCATTTTTAAAATTCTATCATACCCAATAACACCCTCACTAACACCAGAAAAAAAACTATCGCGGCTTAAATAATCCATTCTGTCTACATCTAGTTGACCACTAATTAATTGGTGTAAAAATGATTTGTGATAATGATTGGTAAAAATTTGAATAGCCAAGCTCAATGCACCTCCAAATGAATTGTTCATTTGTTGCATAATGAGCAAAGAAATGGTTTCATGGCTTGTACCCTGTATTAATACCTGCTCTAATGCATGCGAAAAAGGACCATGCCCAATATCATGTAATAAAATAGCAGCTTCAACAGCAATTTCTTCTTCCTCTGTAATTGCAATGCCCTTACTTCTTAATTCTAAAACGGCATTTTGCATTAAATGATAAGCACCCAAAGAATGGTGTAAACGTGTGTGAACAGCTCCAGGATAAACCAATTGAGCCATTGCCATTTGTTGAATTCTTCTTAGTCGTTGATAAAAAGGATGTTCAATAATGGAGAATATCAACGGATGATTAATGGTTATAAAACCGTAAACTGGATCATTAATAATTTTTCTTTTGCGAATTGCCATGCTGTTGATGAATTGTTAAATCAGCTAAAATGCCAATGAGCTAAGGTACAATTTAGTAATTCAATGAAAATAATAAATAGCTTTATTATATGATAATTGCCAATATTCTTTGGGTAGATGATGAAATTGAAAGTTTGCAAAGTCAAAAAATATTTCTAGAAAGCAAAGGCTACTTGGTTCATACCCTTACCAATGGCTTTGATGCCATAGAATTTATTAAGAATAATGATATAGATGTGGTATTGATAGACGAATCTATGCCTGGTATTACAGGATTGGAAACTATTACCAGAATGAAAGCAATTAAACAAAATTTGCCCATGGTATTAATAACCAAAAATGAAACAGAGAATCTGATGGATGAAGCCATTGGAAGTCAAATAAGTGATTATTTAATAAAGCCAGTGAACCCTAATCAGGTATTGTTGAGCCTGAAAAAAATTATTGATAATAAAAGATTGGTTGCAGAAAAAACAAGCAGTTCCTATCAACAACAATTTAGTGAATTATTCATGGCATTTTCGGGTAATCCAAGCTATCAAGAATGGATTGAATTGTATAAAAAATTAGTGTATTGGGAATTAGAGATGGAAAAAAGTGATAGCAATGAAATGAAGGAAATTTTTTACAACCAGAAAAAAGAGGCCAATGCTGCATTTGCCAAATTTATTTGTAAAAATTATGAAACATGGGTAAACCCTACATCATCCGAATCGCCAATCATGAGTCATCAGTTAATGCAGTTTAAAGTATTACCCCATGTAGAAAAATCAGTTCCTTTATTTTTTATATTAATAGATAATTTGCGCTACGATCAATGGAAAGCCATTCAACCCATTTTTAGTGAGCGGTTTAAAATAACAGAGGAAGACGCATTTTATTCTATTTTGCCTACGGCAACTCAGTATTGCAGAAATGCCATTTTTGCTGGAATGTTACCATCAGAAATTGAAAAAAAATTTCCACAACAATGGAAGAATGACGAAGAAGAAGGAGGAAAGAATTTATTTGAAGAAGATTTTTTAAGAGCACAATTGAAGCGTTTAAAAAAAGAAGATGTAAAATGTAGTTATCAGAAAATAGTTAATCATCAAGATGCACAATTATTAGTTAGCAATATTCATAATCTCTTGAAAAATGATTTAAATGTAATTGTGTATAATTTTGTAGATATGTTAAGTCATGCTAGAACAGAAATGGAAGTATTAAAAGAGCTAGCAAGTGATGAAGCAAGTTATAGGAGTCTTACAAAAAGTTGGTTTGAACATAGTCCTTTGCACCAAGCCTTAAAGAAAATTGCAAATAAAAAAATTAAAATTGTATTGGCAACAGATCATGGAAGTGTTCGAGTAAAAACGCCGCACAAAGTTGTTGGAGATAAACAAACCACCACTAACTTACGGTATAAGCATGGTAGAAATTTAAACTACGAAGAAAGAGACGTATTGGCTTTTAAAGATCCTCAGAAAGCTGGGTTACCAATTCCCAATATCAATTCTAGCTTTATTTTTGCCAAGGAAGATGGATTTCTTTGTTATCCCAACAATTATAATCATTATGTAAACTATTACAGAAATAGCTTTCAACATGGGGGTATTAGTTTAGAAGAAATGATTGTTCCCCTTATTAAGATGGAGAGTAAGTAATATAAAAATATTCTATACGATTCAATTTCAGAGTGTGGATAAAAGACTTATTGAAACAATGCTACGAATGCTAAATTTGTTCTAATACCATTTCATGAAAAATACGCAATCAACAGTAGATAAGTTAGAAGATATTTTAGGAGAGTCTGGTTATATTATTCGATATGAGCGAGGATCTTTTCAAAGTGGGTGGTGCCTATTAGAAGAGCGGAAAGTGGTTGTATTGAATAAGTTTCTCAATATCGAAGGCCGAATTAATACCTTAATAGATTTGATACCTCAATTAGCAGTAGATTTTGACAAGCTTACGCATGAATCTCAAAAATTATACGAAGAGCTGGTTAAAAAATCCGTTACTGAAGCCTAGATATTGCGGTATATACTTTCGGCTGCTTGCTCAATTTCAGTTAATTTTACTATGTGAATTGTCCCAAATTAACCATTCAATTTTTAGGTACTGGAACCAGTACCGGAATACCTATGATTGGATGTAGTTGTGAAGTGTGTACGTCTACCGATCCTAAAGACAATAGATTAAGGAGCAGTATTTTAGTATCTTCTGCTAATACCAGTTTTGTTATAGATACTACACCCGATTTTAGGTACCAGATGTTACGGACCAATACCAAAAAATTAGATGCAGTTTTGTATACCCATCCTCATAAAGATCATTTGGCTGGTTTAGATGATATACGTGCTTTTAATTTTTTTTCGGAATCATCCATGAAAGTGTATGCAAATTCACTAACAGAGGAAGCCATTCGTAGAGATTTTTACTACGCATTTGGAGATACGAAATATCCTGGAGTACCCGATATAGATTTAATCACCATCAATACCAGTTCATTTAGCATTGGAGATATTCCCATTACCCCAATACAAGTATTCCATCACAAAATGCCCGTATTGGGTTTTAGGTTTGGCAACTTTACCTATATCACCGATGCCAACAGAATTGAATCTGAAGAAAAAGAAAAAATTAAAGGCTCGGAGGTATTGGTATTAAATGCATTGAGAAAAGAAAAACATATTTCACATTTTACGATTGGCGAAGCAATTGAACTTGCAACCGAATTGGCAATTCCAACTGTATATTTTACCCATATTAGTCACCAATTGGGAAAAGATGCAGTTATCAACCAAGAATTACCACCTCAATTTCAATTGGCCCATGATGGCTTAGTAGTTTGTTTGTAGCTTCTTTAAACATTGTTTAAAGAATGAAAAATTTTGTAAAAAATTACTTGCAATTTTCCAAGAAGGAAAGATGGGGAATGTTTATTTTATTTGTACTGATCGCGTTGTTTATTTTATTTCCAATTTTGTATCAGCCACCACAAACAAGGGTATATACCGATTCGTTATTTTATCCAGTAAACCAAGCAACTGCATCTCCCAGCAGCAGGGTGGGTGAAGAAAAAATTGAGCCTAACAAATCAACAAAACCATTTCATTTATTTTCATTTGATCCAAATTTCGCTACTGCTCAACAATGGGAAGAATTGGGATTAACCGAACAAAATATACGCACCATTTTTAATTATAAAGCCAAAGGTGGACGGTTTAAACAAGCTTCGGATTTACAAAAAATTTGGGGCATTCGTAAAGAAGATGCTGCTCGATTAATACCTTATGCGCATATAGAACCAACTACTTTATACAATACGAATTATGCTAAATATCAAAGTACAAGAAACTATAGCAAACCTTCCATTCCTATTATTGATATCAATACGGCTTCTTTAGAAAATTGGGAAGCATTACCCGGAATAGGCCCTGTGTTGGCTGCAAGAATTATTAAATTTAGGGATAAAATAGGCGGGTTTTCAGAACTAGTTCAGGTGCAAAAAACTTACGGCATTAGTGATAGTTTATTTAAGCTTATTCAACCATTTCTAAAACTAGGCACAACAGAAGGTAATCCGCTGCAAACAAAGCCCAATATCAACTTAGCTACCCTTGCCCAATTAATAAAGGCTGAAATACCAGAAGATATTGCTAAAGCCATTGTATTGTATCGAAAGCAGTATGGGCCATTTACGAGTATAACCGATTTGAAAAAAATTGTTTTCATCAACGAACAGCTATTTGAACAGATTTCACCTAAACTAACTGTGCAATAGAGAATAAATGATTTGGTGGAATGTAGAATTCAATTACTTTTGTTATGAAAACTAACAAACGATTGTATGTTTTCTGGGGGCCTATAACGATTGCTTGATTCGTATGGCCCCCGTTTATGTAAAAAAAGTATATGAATTTTCAGGAAACAGAAATTACCCAACAGGTTGCTAAAACAGCAAAAGATTTTGCGGAACAATTTATTCGTCCGCACATCATGAAATGGGACGAAAGTCAAGAATTTCCTTTGCAGTTGTTTAAAGAAATGGGAAAATTAGGATTAATGGGCGTATTGGTTCCCCATGAATATGGGGGTGCCGGTTTGGGATACTTTGAATACAATGCCATTATTCAGGAAATTGCCAAAGTATGTGGCTCCATTGGGTTAAGCCTAGCTGCGCATAATTCACTTTGCACCAATCATATTATCAGTTTTGGTAACGATATACAAAAGCAACAATGGTTGCCCAAATTGGCTACGGCCGAATGGATAGGGGCATGGGGATTAACCGAACCCAATACTGGAAGTGATGCAAGTAATATGCAAACAACGGCAGTTAGGGAGGGGGATCATTGGATATTGAACGGTACTAAAAGTTGGATTACCCATGGTAAAACAGGGGATATTGCGGTGGTAATTTGCCGAACCGGGTTACCTAGAACCAGTGGAAATGCAACTGCCTTTGTGGTGGAAAGAGGAACTCCCGGATTTAGTGGAGGAAAAAAAGAGAATAAATTAGGGATGCGTGCTAGTGAAACCGCAGAAATGATATTTGATCAATGTTGCATTCCCGATGCCAACCGATTAGGAGAAGTAGGGGATGGATTTAGGCAGGCTATGAAAATTTTAGATGGGGGAAGAATATCTATTGCTGCTTTATCAAATGGCATTGCGAAGGGCGCTTATGAAGCAGCTTTACAATATGCCCAAGAAAGACACCAATTTAATCAACCTATTGCTCATTTTCAGGGAATTAGCTTTAAACTAGCCGATATGGCAACTGAGATTATGGCTGCTGATTTATTAATTTGGCAAGCCTGTGACCTTAAAAATAGAGGGGTGAATGTAACCAAAGAAGGGGCAATGGCTAAATATTATGCCAGCGAAATAGCCGTAAAAACGGCCAATGACGCCGTTCAAATTTTTGGAGGATACGGGTATACAAAAGATTTTCCGGTAGAAAAGTACTATCGTGACGCAAAATTGTGTACTATTGGTGAAGGAACTTCTGAAATTCAGAAGTTGGTGATCTCCAGAGAGGTATTACAACATTAGTTTTTTCGATTGCTTGCTCATAATCAAAAGGCCCTGAATAAGGGCCTTTTTTATTGATAAAATATTGTAACTTACTATATCAATATTGTAAGAAAAATTTGATGAGTAATTCAACATATTTAAAGTCCTTTATTTTAATCGCTATTCTAGTAATTTGTGCACAGGTAAATTTATTTGCACAGGAAAAAACCGAATCGCAAAAAATAATTGATTCGCTTAATCAATCTGCATTCAATAAAAAACGAACAGATATTTCTGCAGCTTTAATTGAATTACACAAAGCACAAAATTTAGCCATTCAAACTGGGTATAAAAAAGGGGAAGCTATTTCGTACATGTATGAGGCTGGAATGTACCAACAGCAAGGTTTTTCGAAGAGATCAGTTGCTGATTTTTATAAAGCGCTAGGCATTTTTACCACCATTCGCGATACATTTAATATAGCTAAAATTGAACAACAAATTGCGTTATCATTGGTTTCGAACAAAAAATATGATTCGGCTATAACGATATTTAAAAAATCACTTGCAGTATACATTCAGTATAATAAAAAAGAAGAAATAGTAAATGTTCAAAATCATATTGCACAAATTCTCATTAAGCAAAATAAAATAAAGGATGCATTATTTATACTCAAAAATTCATTGAATGTAAGTAAGCAAATGAACTATGTTTATGGCGAAAAAAAAGCGCTATTTAATAGTGGATTAGCTGAAAAAAAGCAATTGAATTTAGAAAAAGCTGCCCAATATTTTAAAGCATCATTGGCTTTGGATGAAAAAATGAATGATAAATATGGGATTGCGCTTAACCATCATTGCCTTATTTCCATTCTGATAGAACAAAAAAAATTCCCTGCTGCCCATACATTAGGCGTCAAAGCTTATACAGAAGCCAGAACTATTTTGGCGTATGATTTGATGGATTCCATTATTGGTCAATTGATTTTCATAAATCGTATTCAGGGGAATGCAAATCAAATTATACAATGGCAGGATTCTTTGTTATTGGTTCAAAAAATGCAACGCACAAAAGAAAATGAATATGCATCTAATTTTATAGATATCATTAAAAGTCAACATGATTTTAGATTAGAAACAGAAAATGCCATTATTAGAGCCGAGCGAGTTTCTAACGAACAATTTTTAATCATTACGGTTGGTACATTTATTTTAATTATACTGGCAGTGTTAGTGGTAATGGTATTCATTAATTTTCAAAAGCAAAAGCAATTTAGTAGAGAGCTGCGGGCCAAAAATATTTTGATAGAAGCCCAAATTGCAGAATTAGGTGCTCTTAATAAAGAAATTTCACTACAAAATAAACAACTAGAATCTGATAATAAAACCAAAGACAAACTATTGTCTATTATTTCGCACGACTTACGTAATCCATTAGTAAATACAAAGGGTATTTTAAATTTAGTGAATCAGGGAATGGTTCCCGAAGAGGAGGCAAAACAGTTGCTAATTCAGTTAGAAACCCAATATATGGGTACTACTTCTTTGTTAGACAATTTGTTGTTTTGGTTAAAGGGGCAAATGTCTGGGAAAAATTTAGATAAAATAAAAATGCCTATTACCCCCATTGTTGCAGGGCTAGAAAATGAGCATAAAATGTTACTTGAACGAAAACATATAGAATTTACCAATCAAGTTAGCCCATCATTAATTGTATTAGCCGATAAAGAGATGATTCGGATCGTGTTGAGAAATTTAATTAGCAATGCCATTAAGTTTACACCAGTTAATGGTAAAATAACGGTGTTTGCTAATCAAGAGGAATCATTTTGTACTATCAGCATCCAAGACTCTGGGATTGGGATGTCTGCAGAAACTATCCAACGTATTGCAGCCAAACAATATTATACAACGGCAGGTACTGCTTTAGAAAAAGGAAGCGGTTTTGGTTTGATGCTTTGTAGTGACCTTATCAATAGACATGGTGGTCAATTGATCATATCAAGTGAACCCGGGAAAGGAAGTATTTTTTCCATTCAATTGCCCCATTGATCCAGTAGCTAATTATTCATCGTTTTTATTCCCAACTGCAAAAATTTGATCTACAGCCCCACCCAACATAGGAAATTTCTCTTTTATAAAACTGGCAATTGTTTCAATTGTTTTTTGCGCTTGAGTGGCATCTAGTTTAGCTTCACTCATTAAACGTTCTACTAATTCATTCATACAATCTATTTAATTTGTTTATTAGCTTAAGCCACTTTTAAAGCGCTAAGCTTACTTTTATTAAACATTTTTTCGGCATAAACGGCAGTTACATGCAATTGAGTGGTGTTGGTTCCTGGTAAATCAAACATTGCATCAGTTAAAATACTTTCGCAGATACTTCTTAGCCCACGGGCTCCCAATTTATACTCCAATGCTTTTTGTACCATAAAATCGAGTACTTCACCGTCTATCACTAATTCTACACCTTCCATTTCAAATAAACGGGTATACTGCTTCATTAATGAGTTCTTAGGTTCTGTAAGAATGCTGCGAAGTGTTTCTTTATCTAATGGATTTAAATGGGTAACTACGGGTAATCTTCCCAATAATTCTGGAATTAAACCAAAGCTTTTTAAATCTTGTGCATTAATAAATTGCAATAAATTTTTTCGTTGATGTTCTTGCTCATCTTTGTTTACACTAAATCCTATTGCATTGGTATTAACTCTTCTTGCAATTACTTTATCAATACCATCAAAGGCTCCGCCACAAATAAATAAGATATTTTTGGTATCTACTTTAATCATTTTTTGTTCAGGATGTTTTCTTCCACCTTGTGGAGGAACCAATACCTCAGTGCCTTCTAGCATTTTTAGCAAACCTTGTTGTACCCCTTCTCCACTCACATCTCTGGTAATGGAAGGGTTATCTCCTTTACGGGCAATCTTATCTAATTCGTCTACATATACAATACCTCTTTCTGCTGCCGCTACATCATAATCGCAATTCTGTAATAAACGCGTGAGCATACTTTCCACATCTTCTCCTACATAACCGGCTTCGGTAAAAACAGTTGCATCAACTATGGCAAACGGAACATTTAATAATCTAGCAATGGTTTTCGCTAATAAGGTTTTACCTGTTCCTGTTTCACCTACCATAATAATATTGCTCTTCTCAATTTCTACGTCTTCGGAAACCTGTTTAAAATTGATCCTTTTAAAATGGTTATACACCGCTACACTAAGTATTTTTTTTGCATCATCCTGCCCAATTACATATTCATCTAAGAATTGCTTAATTTCAATAGGCTTACGAATGTTCAGTTTAAAATTAGCTGTGCTATTTCCTGCAATGTCTTTTTTAGTGTTTAACTCCTGCTCAATTATTTCTTGCGCGTGATCTACGCAATTTTCACAAATATGCCCTTCTTGACCAGCAATTAAAATTTTAACTTCATCCCGGTTTCTTCCACAAAATGAACAATATAAACTTGATGTTTTTGCCATAAATTAAATCTGTTTTAAAATACCATCTACAATACCATACGCCACTGCTTCATCTGCATCCATCCAGTAATCACGATCAAAATCATTCATAATTTGGGCTATTGTTTTTCCACAGTTATCCGCTAATATTTTAGCTCCCAGTTCTTTTGTTTTTCTTATTTGGTTGGCCTGAATTTCTATATCAGCACTGGTTGCCTGAAAATAGCCACCTAAACTTGGTTGATGAATCATTACTTCACCATGAGAAAAAATAAAGCGCTTCCCTTTTGTACCTGCACTTAGTAAAATAGATCCCATACTGGCAGCTAGTCCCATACAAATGGTACTCACTGGGCTGCTGATCATTTTCATGGTATCATACATTACCATTCCGCTAGATACAACTCCTCCTGGGCTATTGATAAATAATTTAATTTCTTCGCCGGGTTTGTCTGCATCTAAAACCAATAATTTACTCACAATATCTCTTGCAGATTTATCATCTACAACTCCCCATAAGTACACAGTTCTTTTTTCAAAGAACATTTTTTCCATCTTCTTGGTTAAAAAGCTTCCCATTGGTTCTGGTTTAGCTTCTTTTTCTTCGGGCTCTTCTTCTTCGTTAGATTGATAAGGGTTAATGATGTATTTAGATTGAATCATTGTTATTGTTTTATTACTGATTGAATGGTAATGAATAGCTATTTCTTTTTCTCTTTTCTAGGATTCGTTAAAAGTACTTCATCTACTAAACCATATTCTTTAGCTTCTTGTGCGGTCATCCAAAAATCACGATCACTATCTTTAGCAATGAGCTCAATATCTTTTCCAGTATGATTTGCTGTAATAGCAAATAGTTCTTGTTTTAGTTTTTTTATTTCACGCGCGGTAATTTCAATATCGGTAGCCTGACCTCCAATACCACCACTTGGTTGATGCATCATCACACGGCTATGTTTAAGCGCGGTTCTTTTTCCCTCAACCCCTGCACACAATAATATTTGACCCATACTGGCTGCAATACCAGTACATATTGTTGCCACATCGGGTCCTATAAATTGCATGGTATCATAGATACCTAAACCTGCATAAACGCTTCCACCTGGGCTGTTAATATACATTTGAATATCTCGGCTTCTATCGGTACTCTCTAAAAACAACAGTTGAGCAGTTACAATATTGGCAACATAGTCATTTATTCCTTCACCCAAAAAAATAATACGATCCATCATCAAACGGCTAAATACATCCATACTAGCCACGTTCAGCGGTCTTTCTTCAATAATATAAGGAGTAAGATTGGTTATCTGTCCATAGGTTTTGTAATTGTGTAAAACGGCACTACTGATACCCTTGTCTTTAATGGCATATCGCTCAAATTCTTTTCCAATATTCATAGTTCAATTTTTCGGTTTGAAGGTAAGTCTTTTGCTAAATCTGTGGCATTCACCCTTCAAAATCTATGCAAAGTTGCATAGTTACGACAAAAGGGCATAAAATTACCGTGAAAATACGCTAGTTCTATAATTGGTAAATTATTATGTTGTGTAAACAAAATATACACTAATGGCAAATCAACCCTTTCACATTGGTTTATGCATGGCCGGTGCAGTGTCAGCGGGTGCATATACAGCGGGAGTAATGGATTATTTAATAGAAGCTTTGGCGGAATGGGAAAAAAGAAGGGGGGAGCCCGGAGTGCCTTCCCATCAAGTGGTAATTTCGGTAATTGGCGGTGCTTCTGCCGGTGGAATGACCGGTATTATTACTGCCGCCGCTATTAATCAAGCTTACCAGCCTATTTCCGTTCCCCATCCCAATAAAGTATTAGATGAAAAAGCAAACAATCCATTTTATCATAGTTGGGTAGATTTATTAGGGGATGATATGTTTAGCAGGATGTTAGATAAATCGGATATTGAGTTGCAAAAAAAAGTTGAGTCATTATTAAATGGTAATTTTATAGATGCCATTGCTGCTAGGGCTATTCGCAACCATGATGCTGATTGGATTCCAACCCCTCCTTATTTTGCCAAAACACTTAAACTGTTTACTACATTAACCAATTTAGAAGGTATACCATATAAAATTGGTTTTAATAGTGAAGTAATGCAAAGTCAATACAATATGAGTGTACACAATGATTATGCATGTTTTAATGTAAATGCAGAATCATACCAGCAAGATGGGTGGATGCCGTTGAGCTTTAAAACCAATACCAATACTACTATTGCCAGGGATGCTGCAATGGCAACAGGAGCTTTTCCAATAGGCTTAAAGTCTAGATTACTACAAAGAAGTAAAGAGGTGATTATGCAAAACGCTTGGTTAAATTTAACCAATCAAATAACGGAGCAAAATAATGCAGATGCCTATACAACACAAAATATTGATGGGGGGTTAATTAACAATGAACCCTTTGAAAAAGTAAAACAATTGCTCAATGAAATAACAGGGGAATATGATGACTTAGCTCAAAATTCATTTGACCATTTTAAAAGTACAGTGCTAATGATAGATCCTTTTCCCAGTGAGTTGCCAAGTTCATTTAAGGCCAATCAGCAATTGTTTACCACTATTGGATATACCCTAAATGCCATTACCCAGCAAATGCGTGCAAAGCCAACTCCTTTAATAAATGCATTGGCATCTGATAAAGCTGGACAATTTTTAATAGCCCCTACCCGCCCAATGATGGATGAAAAAAATATTGGCAAAAAAATAGAAGGTAGCAAAGCCATTGCCTGTGGTGCATTTGATGGATTTAGTGGCTTTATGCAAAAAGAGTTTAGGGTACACGATTATTTTTTAGGGAGGTATAATTGTGAAATGTTTTTACGAAATTATTTTACTGTACCTGCGGATAGTTTAAAAAATAACCCCATTTTTTCTGAGGGATATGAAGGCGTAGATATAACCTCATTTAAATCGTTTCAAAGCAATTCATATCAAATCATTCCTATTTTTAAGCCTTATCAAATTGGGTATTATCCAATGCCTATTTTTAATTCGGGTACCCAATGGCCAACAGTAAAATCTACCATGATTCATGCGTATGAACCCGCCATTAAAAAAAGGGTAGAAGCCTTATTAATGTATGCTTTACCCTTAAGTGGTTTTTGGAAAATGGTTTTAATGATCGCGTCCCGGTTATTCTTGAATAAACAAGTTACCCAAAAAATAACCGGAATGATCAAAGATGCCCTATTAAAGCATCGTCTTATGGAGCCTGATAAAACGCACTAAATGAATTAGTGGTGATGATGTGCTTCTATTATCTTAGTAAAATCTTCTACGCTAATGGCTTCTTCTATTGCAGCTACCTGAGTTTCCAATGCGCCAAATAATTTTTCGGCATTGATACGATGATAACTGTCTTCTACAAATTTTTTGTCTTGCATCATACGGTTAGCATAGTCTTCAATCCATTGCTGATTGTCTCCTAATGCACCTAATTGGCCACCCATATAGCTAAACAACTGCATTTTGGCAAAATTCTTTAGGTCTTCGGGTAATACTTCAATTTTATTATCTACACTTAGTTTGCTGCTAATTAAAGTCCATTTTAATTGATTTACAAATGCAGGATAATCAGCCTCGGTTTCTTCTGCTGTTTTTGGTTTTTCACCACCTGTTTGTAACCAACGTTTAAGAAAATTTTCAGGAAATTCCATGTTCACATGGTCTACTAAGTGATGATAAATTTGATCGTGAACTTGGTTGCGAGCGCTTTGCTCATAGTATTTTTCAATCTCCAATTTGATCTCGTTTCTACAATCAGCTTCTGTTTTTATTTCGGGATTATTGGGGTATGCTGCTAAAAAGAATGCTTCATTCAATTCTGCTTTTTCTACTAATCCTACTTTAGTGATGAGCAAACTAAAATATCTATTTCCATCCTCTTTGGTTAAGCCAAGATCTGCTAAAATTGTTTCAGCTTCTTTATCATCAAATGCATCATTAACTTGTAACAGAATGGTATCATTTGTTTTCTTACCCATTAATCCTTTTCTAAAATTGGCAGAAAAGTATTTAACCAGCAAAGAATTGTCTTTTATTATGCCTTGCTCAATGGCATTTCCTTTTTCATCTGTTTCAGTAAATGTTACATTCAATACATTCTCTTCGCTGGAAACTTCTGCTGGTTCAGTCATTTTACCTAAGCGAGTTTGAAGCCTGGCCATTTCCTCATCAATCATTAAATCGGTTACTGTAATTGCATACTTTTTTACCTGCACACTTTTTATATCCACTTCAAATGCAGGTTTCAATCCAATTTCAAAAGCAAAAACATAATCCGAAGGATTGTTCATGTCTAAAGCACGAGCATCGGTATCTAAGGGTAGGGGTTGTCCAAAAATTTCAATTGCTTCTTTATTCATGTATGCATTCAATTCAGTTTCTACAGTACGCAGAACTTCTTCTGTAAAAACACTTTGACCATACATTTTTTTCACCAATCCACTAGGAACCATGCCTTTTCTAAATCCAGGGATATTAGCCGTTTTGGCATGTTTCTTAAGGGTTTGATCAAAACCTTTAAAATAGTCATCTTTTGTAACTGTAACGGTAAGCTTATCATTTAATAAGCCAATGTTTTCTCTAATAATAGTTGCCATAAGGTTTGTTTAATACTTATTTTTCGGGCTGCAAAGGTAGGGGTTTCGCATAAAAAAACCGCTCATTAAGAGCGGTTAAGTGCGGATGGAGGGGGTCGAACCCACACGCCTCGCGGCGCTAGATCCTAAGTCTAGTGCGTCTGCCAATTTCGCCACATCCGCATTCAGGGCGGCAAAAATAGGGGATTTTATTAAAACCTTATCGTAAATATGATTCCTTTATTTGGTTCACTCTCTGCGGTTATGGATCCTCCTTGTTCTTCTATTTGGTTTTTTATTATGTAAAGCCCTATTCCTTTACTTTCATATCCACTATGAAAACTTTTTTGGAATTTAAATAACATATTACCAAATCTTTTCATATCAATCCCTAATCCATTGTCTTTAAAAGAAAAATAAGTGACTCCAGATTGATCGTATGTATGAATTTCAATTTTGGGTGGAATATTGGGTAAACAATATTTTAAGCTATTGCTCATTAAATTGTAAACAATACTTTGTAAAAATACCCTAGGATAAAAAATATTGGTTACTTCAAAATGGGTTGTAACTGAAGCATTTTTTTGGGTGATGGTATCTTTCATTTGTAAACAAACACTTTCAACAACTTCTTCGAATTTACAATCGGAAACAGGTATATCTTTTTCTAAGTGAATTTGTAATATTTGAATTAACTCATTTAAATTATTGGTTAAATCGGTACTCACTTTTTTTAAATACTCCATAGATGCCTGTTTTAATTCTAGGTCATCGGTGGTTTCATGCATTTCCAACATCTTTTTAATATTGTGTGCTGGGCCTCGTACGTCGTGGGTAATAATTCCAGCGAACTCTTTTAACTGGCCAATTTTTTTTTCTAAAGCGGTCTGCGTTTTTAATAATTCTTTATTTTGATTTTCAAGACTTTTATTTAATTGTTTTAATGCAGTAATTTCTTGTAATTGTGCAATAAAAAATTGTGGATTAGCTTTTTCATCTCTTACTAAAGAAGTGGTAAGTGAAATCCAACAAGAACTCGCATCACTTCTTAGACATTGCATTTCCATTTCAAACTTCTTCATCTTTCCATTCAGCATTTGCTCGGTGTACTCTTTAAAATCTATTAGCTCATTTTCATTAGCGCAAAATATTTTGTAATCACTTCCTAATACTTCCTCCCGTAAATATCCAAACATAGCACATACGGCATTATTTACTTCTATAATCTCTCCATTTAAATTAATGATGGCTTTACCAATACTTGAATATTTAAAAACGTTTGAAAATTTCTTTTCACTAATTCTTCTTTGTTCTTTTTCAAGCGATAATGAAGTGCTGGTTTTAACCATTTCGGTAATATCACTAAAAGTTGCAATTACAACAGCTTCATCTCCTATTTTCAACATTTTAGTATTTACCGAAATCCATTTAGGTGTATTACCCTCAATGGATATTTGCATGGCAATATTTTGTTGAGGTGCACCAGTTTTTAATGTAATGTCTGCAGGTTGTTTTTCACCATTTACAGGGCTCCCATCTGCAAAATGGGCATTCCAAATTTTATCGTAAGAAGTCTTACTTAATAATTGAGATTCGGTAAGGCATAAAATTTCTAAAGCGGTATTATTAAATGCAATAATCTCCCCTTTTTTATTTTGCACAATTACCCCTTCTTCAATGGCATCAATTACCGACTGAAGAAAATAGCTGTCTTCAAAATTTTCATTAAATAAATCCGTGCTCATAGTTATGCAGTAATTTTTCAATCTGATAACTGGGGGGCCTAAAAATAGGTAATTCTATTGATTATTGTATATTCCAATTGCTTAAGCATGTGCATTACAATAATATTGCTTAATTATTTACATAATGAAGCAATATGGATTGATTGAATTTAGTTCGTAGTTCGTTTTTGAGCAGATCTATTATAACTACCACGTTGATTATTGAATCGGCCTCTAGGAGCTGGTTTTGCTGTTTTTATCTTCTGTAAAATGGCAGATATAGGCACAGTTGATGCGTATTCATGCTCTTTTACCACGGGCAAATTCATTTTAATCAGTTGTTGAATATCTTTTAAATATACTCTTTCTTCTGAATCACAAAAAGATACGGCCATACCACTAGCCCCTGCTCTGCCTGTTCTTCCAATACGGTGAACATAGGTTTCTGGCACATTGGGTAATTCATAATTAAAAACATGAGATAATTGATCTATATCAATTCCTCTTGCGGCAATATCGGTTGCCACTAAAATTCGGGTAGCACCAGATTTAAAATTAGTGAGCGCGCGTTGACGTGCGTTCTGTGATTTATTTCCATGAATGGCTTCTGCCGATATACCAGCTTTGGTTAATTCTTTTACCACTTTATCTGCACCATGTTTTGTTCTTGTAAAAACCAATGCAGTTTGTATAGCTTTGTTTTTAAGCAAATGAATGAGCAAATATTTTTTCTGATCTTTTTCTACATAGTAAATAGCCTGCTCTATTTTTTCAACTGTTGAAGATGCTGGAGTAACTTCTACTTTTGCTGGTTGATGCAATAGCGTGGCAGATAGTTTTTCAATTTCTAATGGCATAGTTGCAGAAAAAAATAAGGTTTGTTTTTTGGCAGGTAGTTTTGCTATGATTTTTTTTACATCATTAATAAATCCCATATCCAACATTCTATCTGCCTCATCTAACACAAAGAAATTAATTTCGTGTAGTTTTATATATCCTTGTTGCATAAGATCTAATAATCTGCCTGGTGTAGCAACCAAAATATCTACTCCATTTCTCAATGCATTAACTTGTGGTACTTGTGAAACTCCACCAAAAATTACCTGATGTTTTAAATACAAATATTTGCCATAAGCTGCAAAACTCTCGTCTATTTGAATTGCCAGTTCACGGGTTGGGGTTAGTACCAATGCTTTGATTGTTTTAGATCTATTCCCATTTTGAATAGATTGATAAGCCAATTGTAAAATTGGAATAGCGAATGCGGCTGTTTTTCCTGTTCCTGTTTGAGCACAGCCCAGCACATCTTTACCTTCTAATGCCAAGGGTATTGCTTGTTGCTGAATAGGGGTAGGGGTAGTATACCCTTCTGTTTCGAGCGCCTTTAAAATGGGCTCAATTAATTGTAATTCTTTAAATAACACAATAAATTTTTAATAATGAACACCCGATTTTTCGGATGCTATATAACCTAACTATTTGGGGATTACCTTGTCACTGAAGTAGATTCCGGCCTAACTGAGAGCCTATATGAATATGGCAAAGGTATACTTTAATTTTTATTTTAAACAAATTACCTATTTTTTCAATCCTCCATTTAAATGCCTTACAATAAATAAATGGCAGGCAAAACAATAGATCAATATACCCTACAGTGGGTATATTGGCAATTTAAAGTTGATATAAATTTGTGCTAGCGAATTTTTAAATAATTACTTTAATATGAGATTACATGCAACTTTATTGCCTAAAAGCCAGATTTTTATAGAAACAATTACAGCCCAAACAATGGTATTGTATAACAAAGATTATGCTTTTGGAAAACAATATGAATCTGTATTGGTAAATTGAGTGAGGGGTACACATGGTTGGCACAAAAATAGATGTGAATTCGTTTAAAGAAAAAATAGCTTTTGTGGCTATTGATAGCTCAGTGGAAAGACTATTTAATAAAAAATATTATTCTTCTGAAATAGGAAATTATATAGTATTAGATAATATGGTTTTCAATAATGGCCTTTGCCCAACTTCAGATGGATATATCAAATTCAATATTAAAAATCAATACTACAGCAATTAAAAATTATCAAATGAAAAAAATTATTTTATTTTTTATCTCTATTTTTTTAATTGGGACTATCACCCATGCCCAAACACCAGAACAATATGTAAATAATTTTAAGAATTTAATTAAAGAAGCGGAATTAGATTTCAAAAATGTGTTGGGTAAAGAACTTGAAACTGACGAAGCTAAAGAAAATACTTATTATGCTTGTACCAAAGGGCTAAGCTCATCCTTAGAAGCTATCTGTATTAACCATAAAGACAATAGCACTTATTTTGGTTGCAAATACGAATATGATAAAACTGAGGAACTTATAAAAGCAAATCAAATTCTACCGGGAATTATAGATGAAGTTAATGCAATGATAAAAAGTGGTAAATATAAAGGTCGAGATTATAATAAAACTGATATCATAAGTGTTACAGAAGTGACAGATTTAGACGGTAATTATATTATAGATATAGAATCTAACACAGACACAGTAGATAGCAATAAGAGTTATTTAAAGATCACTGTTTATGGAAAGAGCTGGGGAAAAAAATAACTAGCATAACACAAGTAAAAGCAGTGAACGAATTGGGAAATGAGCATTGATTTATAGAACACTTTAAATTATGAAATGAAAAATTATACATTTAATGTGTACTCAAAATAGGGATCCTTCATTGACATATCCTCTAAGTAGGAAAAATAGTCATTAGAAAGCAAGATTTTGTTGTATCATTTAACTTAATGATGAAAATTAAACTGCTCCTTTTATTTATACTATTTGCAAATATTTGCCTTGCAAATATGGCTTCTCCGCATAGGGAAGGGTCAATTAATGCAAATGCTTTATTGAGTAAAGACGTTTCTATTTTGCAGGAAGAGATTAAGGTTCGAGTACTAAAAGAATTTACAACAGCAGAATTTGATATTGTGTATAGCATAAAAACAGATGCAGAGGGTGGTCAAATTCCATTGTTATTTTTGGCTAAAGACTATAAAGCAGAGTTTAAAGTTTGGGTAGATGATCGGCAAGTTGAAATACAGAACATACCTAGCTATATTGATATATCCAAAGATACCAAATTTACAAATTTTGAAAATTCATTTGAGTATAGTGAATCAGGGTACAAATTTGTAAAAATAGATTGGACTGATAATAGATTATACAAGTTAGATGATTTCAAATACTTTGAAACTTATTTAACAAAAGGGGAACACAAAATTAGAGTATCCTATACTGCCAATGTATGGGTATATCATGCAAAATGGCTAAAGGAATATAGTTTTAGGTATGCTCTTTCACCTGCTTCTTATTGGAAATCGTTCGGTAAACTTTCTATAACTATTATAAATGAGTCAGGTATTGATTCAATTACAACCAATTTGGGAGCCCCAGTTGAAGGAAAATTAGGGGGTATTTCAAAATGGACATTCAATCATTTGCCTGTTGATATTTTTGAAATTAACTATCATCCAGTTATAGGAAAGCTAGCTTCAATACTTATTGCCATTGATCCATTTATACTCATGATGATTTGTGCTGTCATGTTCTTAACATGTCACTTATGGCTAATCATTCGATTTAGAAAAAAGAATGTAGTAAAACGAGTTTCATGGGTTGTGGTATTGGGTAGTGTCATATCCCCTCTCTTAATTTTACTCTCCTATATTGCATCTTACCTGTTAATTGAAAAATTACTTGGAAAACATGTTAGCTCTAGATTGGGTTACTATGTTTTAATTCTTGGATTTTACCCATTTGTTACATTACTATATTTATTGGTGATGATTCTTGTAGACTGGATAGTAAAAAAACAAGTAGTGAAAAAATTACAATCATGAAGAAAATAATTATTTTGTAAGTTCTAGTAATGAATACAACCTCAGCTTTTGATTTGCAATGGACTAATGCAAAGTATGTGAAAGATATTACATACGATTACAAATAAAGAACACAATTTTATAAGCCCTTTCGTACAAGTTTATCAACAGTTTCCCTAAATGTTTCGCCAACCGGCAGTTCCATTTCATTTATAAATATGCTGTTCTTTCGAATTGATGTAATCTCAGAAATTGCGACCAACCAAGATTTATGAATCCTTATAAATTTATTTGAAGAAAGTTCAGACTCAATTGCTTTAAGACTGGTTCTGACAATTAGTGGTTTTTTGCTGCTTTTAAGGTTTATTTTAACATAATCTCTTAATCCCTCTATCCAAATAATATCTTGAAACATAATTTTCACCTGACTATAATCAACATTTAAAAAGAAATAATCTATAGATGATTGTACTGTGTGAAACTGTTTTATAGTTTTAAGTTCATGTAGTTCATTGGCTCTATTGCAAGCTTTAATAAATCTGTTTAAGGCAACAGGCTTCACCAAATAATCCACAACGGCTAAATCATAACCTTCTAATGCAAATTGCTTATATGCTGTAATAAAAATTACTAGTGGCTTATTTTCAAGGCTACCAATTAATTCAAGTCCTGTTAATCCTGGCATTTGAATATCAATAAATACCAGATCAATCTTATTTTCTTGCAAGGCTTTCATTGCTTCAAACGCATCATTACAAGTAGCTATCAATTTTAAAAATGGCACTTTGCTAATATTATCTTGCAATAATTGTAAAGCTAGTGGCTCATCATCAACAGCAATGCAGTTTATCATGATTTAAAAGTTAATTCTAAAGATATTATAAATAAATTATTTGTTTTATTTATAATAAGTTGATGTTTGTTGCCGTATAATAATTCTAAACGTCTTTTTACATTGGCTAAGCCAATTCCAGCAATTTTGTCTTTTGTAGTTTCAGTTTCAGTGTATTTGTTTTTAACAATAAAATGAAGTTTGCCATTTTCAGCATTCATTTCAATTTCTATTTCAGGCTGAAGAACCAATCCTGTTCCGTGTTTAAAAGCATTCTCTACAAACGGAATTAATAGCATTGGCTCTATGGTATACCAATTTTCTTTAACTGCCAATGAAACATGAAGTATAAGTTTATTGCTAAAGCGTTGCTTCTGTAAATCAATATAATTCTGTAAGTTTTCTATTTCATTTTGCAGAAGTACCTTTTCTTCATCTGTTTCATAGAGCATGTATTGCATTAATGAAGATAATTTATGTACAGTGGGCTCCAACTCTTCGCTTTTCAAACGAACCATTGCGGCTATATTATTCATAATGTTAAATAAAAAGTGCGGACTAATTTGAGAACGTAAAAAAGATAACTCTGATTTTAAGTTTTCTTGATTTTTCTCTTTTTCTTTTTTTTCTGCCTGTATACGGTCAGTAAAAAATTTATAGGTTGCACTAACGAATACTGTAAATAAAAATGGAATTATATTATGAATAGAAGATGAGATAAAATTAAATGTACGCGTAGTTACAAAAGGTTTAAATAAAGCACCGTGCAACAACATAATAACACAAAAACTGGTAATGAGAACAAGTATATATTGTAGAAAATTTCTTCTATAAAATAATTTAGGTATTAAAATATTTGCATTTAGATAAAATAACCCCATCCATAAAAAATTAGTAAAAGTATTGATGCTTCTATATGGATTAATATCAAATGTTACTCCTTTTTCATCCCAGGTATTAAATATATAAGGTAGCAAAAAAATAATAGCCCAAACACTAATATGAGTGAGTAGAATTTGAAGTTTATTTTTTTGAATAATTGTTTTCAATTCTTAAATATTTATAAAAATAGCAAAATAATTGATGCTATAATTCCAGCTATCGTCATATATACTCCACGGCTGAATAATTTTGTACCAGGTTTAAACATCCAGAAGGCAGATACCGACATAAACAATAACAAAATTCCAAATATGGTTGTAAAATAATGTGTAAAAAAATGTGCTGGCTCTTTACTTCTTGTTTTATGCAATTCTGTAAATGGAATAACCCAGTTATACCATTCCTTTGTTGTATAGGTTGCCATACCTGTTGTATTATTATAATTGCCTCCTTTAAAATATATTACCGAACCAACTACTTTTTCTACAGCAAACTCCCTTAATTTAAGTACATCTTTTATTTTTTCTGGTGCTAAATTTATAGCAATCTTTTTGGTAGTAATTATCTCATGTTTTAGTAAATCGGTATCGCGATATATTTGAAGAATGCCACTTAAGCTGTAAATTACCACTAACCCAGCTATAAAAAAACCAATATTGTTATGAAGTAAACGCATATAATGACGCATATTTTTGGCTGACTTTTTTGTATTAATTACAGTTTGTTCCATCATTTTTAAATTGATTTTTTATAAATAGTTTTTTAAAGATATTTTATTGTTTATTCCTTGGTATTTATCAATAGTTTATTTTCACCCTTTGTTGTTCATCGGTTGTAGAAGATACTGCAGGCTTTGGTTTGATAGATGTACCAAATCTGTAAATGAAGGCAATATTAAATACCCTGGTATCTCTGCTTATTTTAAGTGTTGATTCTACATTTTGAAAGTTCTGTATCTCTTTTGGATTTTGAGTATAAAAAATATCTCTCACACTCAACTTGATGCTTGCTCTTTTATTCAATATTTGCTTTGCTATACCAGTTAATACTTGTCCTGCAGGCAATACAATAGACTGTCCTTCGTCTCGATTGCGGCTTGTATAGTTGCCTGATATTTCTGCAGACCAGCCATTTGCTAAACTAAATTGGTTATTTACATTTAATGAAAGAGTCAACTGTTTTGCATTAAAAGGATACCCATTAATTGATCCTATATATTTGTTTTGATAAAGGTTGGCAAATAACGTAGCGTTATACCCCTTGCTAAATGGTATGTTAGCAATTTCTGTGATACCATAATTATATTTTGTACCAATATTGCCTATGCTTCTTATAATGGTAGAATCATTTTGCATAAACGTTTCATTTATCACATCGTGTACAACACTGTAATTAAATATTGTTGTAAAAAGGTGTTTATAGGAATGGCTTAATTCTATATTAGTGCTGAATTGTGGTTGTAAAAAAGGATTACCTGTTGAATAAGTGTACTTGTCTATAAAACTGATAAAAGGGTTTAATTCTTGGTAGGCTGGTCTGTCTATGCGTTGTCCCATTGATAGGGAGATCTGATTATTTTCGTTCATTTCGTAGCTTAAAAAAGCTGTTGGGAAAGCACTAATGTAATTGCGGTTGAAACTAGAATCTTTTTTTTGTGAGAAGGAAGATTGTATACCTGTATAATTAGTATTCTCTACCCTTACCCCAGCTTGGGCCATCCATTTACCAAATTTTTTATTAAGGTTAAGATATGTGGCATTTATACTTTCTGAATAATTAAAAGTGTTGCTAAATACACTGTCAGTTAACCAGTTATTATTTAATAAATTATAAAAGGTAGAATTATTATTCGTTTTTACAAGGCTTGATTTAATACCTGTTTCTAATTTAAAACCATTGTTAATGGGTTGAGTGTAATCGAGGCGACCTGAATAAATGTTAATAGTTAACGGAAGTAGATTTTTTAAATTATTAGATGACTGTAAAATTTGGTTTGGGGTATAAGTAAGGCCTGTAATAGTTTGATTACCTAAGAAATCATAGTGTAGGTAATCAAAATTAGCGGTAATGTCTTTTTTGCTACTGTCGTACGAAGTGTGAAAATTAAGATTTATAGCACCATTTTTCCAAGTGTTACCAACGCTTCTAATGGTTTTTTCTATTGAATTAATAGTAGAGTTACCACTTTTTTGGTAACTCGTTGTAAACCCATTTTGCTGTTGGGGAGCTATAAAACCAGTGGTTACAATTCCTAAAGTTGTTTGTTTATTTATGAAATAGTCCAATCCTAATTTCAAATTATTATTTTGATTCTGAATTATTCTATTAGATTGTTGGTTAAGTTCAGCAATTTTAACTCCATTATTTCCCAAAAAATTACGTTGAATATCAAAATCCATAAATCCCTTATTTAGGCTATAGCCATAATTTAAGAAGGTATTTGTTTTACTGGTTCTGTAATTAAGCATAATACTGTTATTGGTTTTTGCATAAATTCCTTGACTATAGCTCGCCGTAACACTTCCGTTAAAACCTTGTATAATACTTTTCTTTGTTTTAATATTTATTATGCCTGCATTGCCAGCAGCATCATATTTTGCTGAAGGATTGGTCATTATTTCTATTTGGCTCAATAGATTTGAATTCATATTTTCTAAAAGATTTGCCAATTCTGCACTGTTTAAATAGGAAGGTTTACCATCAATCATAATCATTACTGATGACTTACCTTTTAAACTAATCTTGCCATCTTTATCAACAGTTATACCAGGTGATTTTTCCAGCACTTCTAATGCAGTTGAACCTGTATTGGTTACAGAGGCATCTACATTTACAATCATACGATCAATTTTTTGTTCAATTAGAGGCTTCTTGCTATTAACAGTCACTGCTGTAAGATTATTTACTACAGCTTGTAAAATAAGGGTAGTAAGAACAACAGACTTATTATTCTCCGAAATAAGGAATATACTTGACTGTATTGTATTGAAATTGATAGAGCTAATAGAAATATAATAAGTTCCATATGGGATGCCACTAAATGAAAATTTCCCGGTATTATCAGTAATAGCAATTTTTATTATAGACGAATCTTTCAATTTCATTAATGAAATAGTTGCTGATTCTACTGGTATATTCTTTGTATCCACAGCAATACCAGATACAAATGTTTCATTTGTTTGAGCTATTCCTTTAATCATAAAGAACATTATTATTAAAATGATTTGTATCTTTTTCATGTTCTATTTTTATTTACTATACAAACTTATTTTGAAGAACCTAGTAAATTTTGAAAATGATACAAACCACCAATAGTTTGCTGTGAATCTTAATTTCTCTATGAATAAACAAGTAGCAATCCTACTATTTGGCACTTATATTCAGCAGTTCCCTCTTGATCAACCAATACCCTACAAATGAATTGAAAGAATAGTAAAGTTCAGGGTAAAAGAAATTAGTAAAGCAACCAGCCAATAAAAAGTAACCATTATCCAATAACAATTTCTTAGCATCTGCATTCAAGTATCCTCTATGCTTGTATAAGCGAGCTTTATAAGTAATGCCGAAACAAATTTCAAATAAACAATTACATACAAGTGACAATTGTATTATTGTATTCTCTATGCTTGCATAAGCGAGCTTTATAAGAAATGCCGTTAAAAATTTCACGTAAACAATAAATACAAGTAGCAATTGTATTATTGCATTCTCTATGCTTGTATAAGCGAGCATTATAAGTAATGCCGTTAAAAAGTTTTATGAGTATTGCGTAAAGCAATGAAAGCTGTTTGAGCCCCGATAGGGGCGAGTTCTTTCATTGCAGCAATACGAAGGAAACTTTAGGCATTTCTTATTGCGAGCGTTACGAGTATAAAGAATGCAAGCAATAAGAGTTCGTTGCAGCAATACGAAGGAAACTTTAGGCATTTCTTATAGCGAGCGTTGCAAGCATAGAGGATGTAAATGAATGAAAGCTAGCAAACTGCGAGCGTTACAAGCATAAGGAATGCGCACTAATCCCAATGAATCAA
>JAVHPL010000183.1:0-29698 GCA_036170555.1 Sediminibacterium sp.
TCAAATCTATTGAACAAGCTTCGGATGAAGCAGGAATTAGCCGATTATATGGGGGCATACATTATAGATCGGCCATTGTGAATGGTAAATGGCAAGGCAATGAAGTTGGCAAATTATTTATACCATTAATGAACTAACCATTTTAAAGATTTAATACTATTTGTAATTTTATGTACGAATAAATATTTATTACGCTTTATGAAAAAGAGGATATTGATTGCGGTTCTATTATTGTTAATTGCTACTGTATTTTTACTGCCCAGAACAAAAACAATCACACAAACAGCAAATATAATTTGCCCAATGGATGCAGTTACCAGATTAATGGTAAATACATCTAAATGGAATAAATGGTGGCCTGGGGAAAAAATAAATGATAGTAGTTTTTCCTATCATCAACAAGCATTTGCTATTGAAACTATATTATTAAATGGATTTAAAGCAAATAGCATTACCCCCAATTTAAGTACGCATGTAGATGTACAATTTGTTTCACAAAGTACTACCGAAACACAAATTATATTTACTACGCGTTTTATTTTTTCTGCAAACCCACTAATAAAGTTGCGCCAATATATAAATATGGGTAAATACAAATTAGAATATGCAAATTTTCTGCAACAATTAGAAAAATTCTTTGGCAATACTCAAAAAGTATATGGGCATTCTATTGCAATGCAGAAAGTAAAATATTCCTCCCTAATTTCGGTTAAGAAAGGCTTTGATCATTATCCTACTACCCCAGAAGTATATGCATTGGTGAATGAACTGAAAGTATATATAGCCGCTCAAAATGGTAAGGAACAAGATCAACCTATATTAAATGTGTACCCTTTAAGCCAAACAACGTATGAAGCCATGGTTGCCATTGCTACTAATAAAAACTTACCTAGTACCAATCGCTATCTTTTAAAAAATATGATGTTGGGAAATATTGTAGTTTCCGAAGTGAAGGGTGGTCAACATGCCATAAATAATTGTCAACAAGAAGTAGAGAATTATGTGAGGGATTATAAAAAAGAATCCCCTGCCATTCCTTTTCAGCAATTGGTAACCAATAGAATAACAGAAACCGATACAAGTAAGTGGGTAACTACTATCAACTACCCAGTGTTTCATTAATTTATTTTGGGGCAATTACCATTACAGGATCATCATTTTTAATAATGAGGTAAGTTAACCGCTTGCCAATATGCAAGGGCAATATATTACGAACCTGCCCTTCTATATTTAATTGGTTAATGGCACCTGCTTCATAATTACCAGCCCCTATAAAATGTAATAGCGTACCAAAATCGGCATCCATTCTACCCAATTCAACGTTGTTGGAATAAAAATTTCCCATCCATAAAATTTGTGGGATATTTTTTTGTGCAGAAGGTACTGCAATAGCGGCTCTATACGTACTTAGTTGTGCATCAAATGGTAGAGGGTTTGCTGTAAAATTCATTTTCCCATCATTAATGAATACCATATTTTCAAAACAATTAGCTTGTAATTTTACGGCAGACGTTAATTTTTTTTGCCCCAATAAATCAGATAAATTAGCCTTAGCAAATGCTTCTGCGTATAAGAATTTCTTTTTTAAATATGGAAGGCTTTTCTCTAATTGAATTTTACTGGCAAAAGGAATTTCAACTCCTCCAACAAAATAAGTCATTACCTGTTCTATTCTCCCATTATCATCAAAATCGTTTACGTACAAATTTACTGGTTCAGTTGTTGTAGCTTTTAACCTACTATTTAATCCAAAATTACCTGCGATTATATCCAAATCACCATCTCCATCAACATCAACAGGCAATACCATTTGCCACCATCCGTTTTTTGTAGTGATGGATTTTTTTACAAAAGATTTTCCTTGCCGAATAAAAATGTCTATACCTCCCCAATCATAGCATAAGAGCAAATCATTTTGATGATCTCCATTCAAGTCTATCCATTTTGCATCTGTTACCATTCCTGGCCGCATCAAATCTTTTGTATATTGCTCTGTAACGTCTGTAAATTTTCCAGCGCCGTCATTTAATAATAAATAAGAGCGAGGAGCAATACCATATTGCCATGGCTCGGCCCTTCCTGCTAAAAATAAATCAGGTACTCCATCCCCATTAATGTCTTGTACAATTACTTTACTCTGGGTAACATAAATATTTCCAAAAGCATCTTCTTTTTTAGATAAGTGTCCTTTCCCATCATTTAGATAGAGCAATGGTTTAAGATGAACATCTTCTCCGTAAAATTCATTACCACCACTGGCAATCACTAAATCGGGATAAGTATCCTTATTTACATCTACCCATTGCGCGTCAACATTTTCCCACATAGAATCTGCCAATAAAGCTGGTTGAGGCATTGGGGAAAATGTACCATTGGCTTGTTGAATATATACGACGTTGTGAAAGGTTTTAGATGCCCCAATAAAAATATCTTCTAATCCATCTTGATTGATATCGGCAACTGCTGCTGCTGGACCTTCGGTTGAAATCATGTGTGGAATTAACGGTTCCCGATCAAATTCATTAAAAACATTTTCAGCATGTTTGTATTGTAAGCCTGTATTTGCAGTAATATTTTCAAATGTTAATTCTGCAATATTTTTTTGATGGTTGCGCAAACGAACATAATCAAATTTAGGCAGCCCTTTTTTATAGTTGAATGTATTGAGGCTATTGGGTTTTAATTGTATTTGTTCATACCCATTATCTGGCCAAATTAACATCACACTATCTGGTTTTACGCCATCTAATCCTATATGTATTGGCCCAATCATACTAGATTGAAATCCATGCACTGCTGTATGTTCGTAGGTATGCACCTGCTCTTTGGTATACAGTACAATCTTGGCACCTACGGCTTGTGTATTATTGGGTGCTCCTAGCAGTTTTAACAATGCATAAGATTTTTGCTGATTGGCTTTATTGGTATTATTCTCATATACCAAAACGGGGTCATTGATATTGTTTACTACAATATCTAAATCGCCATCATTATCTAAATCGGCATAGATAGATCCATTAGAAAATGTTGGTGGATTATGAACTATACTATCAGTTAAATTGGTAAATTTGAAATTACCCTGATTCAAAAAAAACTGATTGGGAATTTTTATTTCTGGAAATTTATTAATAAGTGCAAGGTCTTTGTCTTGAATACTATTTTCTTTTAATTTTTGCTGAATTTCATTGCCTGATACAAAATTAATATAGTCTATATCATTCATCCTTTTGGGAATTCCATTGGATACAAAAAGATCTTTTCTTCCATCATTATTAAAATCCATCCAAAGCGATGCCCAACTCCAATCGGTTGCATGAACACCGGCGTATTGCCCAACTTCACTGAATTTTTTATTCTTACGATTGTACTGTAAATTATTTCTAGCATATTGATAAGTATATCCGTAGGCTATTTTATTTTGAAAAATATTGTAATCATCTTCCGATAAGGAACGCCTTAACATATAGGGCTCATAAGGCAACATATCCATCGAAATTATATCTGGAAATGCATCATTATTTACATCGGCCACATCCACACCCATACTAAACTGGCTGGTATGCATCATTTGCGCGGTTCCCTCTTCTTTAAATGTTCCATTCTGTTGATTGATGTAGAGATAATCATTTTCATGAAAATCATTACCTACATATATATCGGGCCAACCATCCAGATTAATATCTGCAACAGCAACACCCAGACCATACCCTATTTTACTTCCATTGATTCCACTTTGTTTGGTTATATCAATGAAATGGTTACGATCATTTCGATACATTTTTTGCCCAGCTAATGTATCGAATGTGTTTTCGAAATAGGCCCTTGGCGCATAATTACCATCGTGGTTTACTGAATGATTTAGTAAAAACATATCTAAATCTCCATCACCATCCAGATCTAAGAAAGCCGCCTGTGTACTAAATCCAGAAAAGTCTAGTCCATAAGCAGCCGCTTGCTCTTGATAGTGCGGTATTCCTTTTGCATCAATGCCTGTACAAATTAATAATTGATTTTTTCCGTGCAACACTTTAAAATGCCCTACCCTACAAATATAAATATCCAATAACCCATCATTGTTAATGTCTACAACTGAAACACCCGTGCTCCATGCACTATCCCTCGGTATACCAGCCACAACAGATACATCTTGAAATTGCATTCCTCCCTTATTCAAGTATAATGCATTGCTGGCCTGATTGGCAGAAAAGAAAAGATCAATTAACCCATCATTGTTAAAATCGCCAGCACCTGCGCCTGCGCCATTGTAATAGTACATATAAGAAAATAAATTAAACGCAGGCGTTGGATTGAGCTGATTGGTAAAATTCAATCCCGTTTTTTCATTATTCAACACCGTAAACATAGATTGATCAACCTGCTTATTATTACAAGCAAAGAATAGAATAGCTGTTAAGATTGCCATTAATTTGGTAGCTATAGGGCCCATGTTCAATTTACATACTTGCATGTTAGAAGCAACCATTGTTCTTATTTAGTATTTGTAGCTACCGATTTTAGTTGATAGAAAACAGGGAAATCATTATTCTGTAAAAATACGAAGCCTAATTTTTTTTGAAATTGAATTGGTTTAATATCCCTGATTTGTGCGTTCAAACTAATACCAGTTGTATAAGGAGCAGGCAAATAAAACTGGGCTTTGCCATCATTGAGCAAAATATTTCCATAAGAAGCATCTACCCTACAAAACTGCGGCAACAAATCAAATTGATTTCCACCTAAAATTAAATCGGGGGTCCCATCTTTATTAATGTCTGCTATTGCAATACTATTGATACTAGATAATTGCAGCATTACAGGCAATGGTTTCAAGGTAAAATGCCCTTTACCATCATTGATTGCAATGGCACTACTGGTATAGTTTACAGATAATACAGTTGTTTTGTTTACTTGATCTTTAAAAAGATCCTGCATCGTTTTTTTGGCAAAATCTTGGTGTTTTAAATTTCCTTTTTTTAATGAAGGAATTTGATCAGTAATATCTTTCTTTAAAAATACGGGTACGTCTTTTCCATTGATGGTTTGACTGAATATTTTCTCGGGTAAACCATTTTGATCAAAATCGTTGATCCATACTTTTACAGGATTCGTGGCATTGGCTTTGAGGTAAAAATTTTCTCCCAAATTTCCTAGTACTAAATCAAGGTCTCCATCTTTATCTAAGTCAGCAAATTCTACAGTTTGCCACCAGCCTAACTTGCTTTCCATTCCTGTTTTTATTTCAGTAAATTGTTTGCCATTGTATGCATAGATATGCGGATACATCCACTCACCTACAATCACCAACTCATTTCTTTTATCCCCATTGATATCGCACCATTTTGCAGCAGTAATCATTCCCAACTTAGCAATGGTTGGCGCCACTTGAGCAGTAGTTTCTTTAAATACCCCATTCCCTTCATTGTGGTACAAAAAGCTGTTGGGTACAACTCCATAATTTTGGGGTTCACTTCTACTCCCAATAAATATATCTAGTTTTCCATCCCCATCATAATCTAATGGAATAGCCGATCCGCAATTAGTATGGCTGATTGGCAATGCAGCAGCTTTTAAACTAAAGTTTCCCTTACCATCATTTAAGAAAATATTATTTTGATAAATATCTGCACTGGCAGGAGAAAAATTTCCACCACCACCCGTAAATAAATCCATATCTCCATCTTGATCTGCATCAAAAAAGAACGCAACGGTTACGTCATTGAATCTATATTTGGTAAAATCTGTTACCGTTTTCTTTACAAAACCTGTTGAAGTTTGTAGATATAGTTGACCAGCTTGTTGTAATGCACCTCCTATATAAATATCTTCTAGCCCATCTCCATTTACATCAGCAACCGCAGCTTTAGGCCCTTGTTTAGATAACATGAAAGGAATATTTCTTTCTGTATAAAAATCTACATAATCATCTTCTGTATGTTTTTCAAATGGCAATTTTATTGATGTAAAATAAGTAGGAATAGGCACTTGTATAATTGGCTTCAATTGTTTTGCTGATGCAGTAGCATAATCAATGGTATGCAATTGATTAATGGCAGGTTTAAGTATTGTACTGATACTTCTATTGGGCCAGATGATTTGCATAGAATCTGGTTGCATGTTACCCAAACCAATGGTTAATTTATAATCTACACTACTTTGAAATCCTTTACTAGGAATGAGTTCTCGGTAAATAATCTCCTTACCCTGAAACAACTTTACGGTACTACCTATGGCGAAAGTATTGGGTGCTTTGTATTTAAGTAAAATGGCTATATAAGCCGATTTACTTTGTTCGCGACTAGTATTTTGATACACCAAGGCTGGTTGATTCACATTGTTGATGATTAAATCTACATCTCCATCATTATCTAAATCTGCATAAGCAGCTCCATTAGAAAAAGTAGGTTTTTCAAAACCCCAATTCATGCTTTCATCAGAAAATTGTAGGTTACCTCTATTTTGAAAAGCTTTATTTGGAATGGGTACAGAAGGCATTTTATCTATTACATTACCTATCTCTTCTTTTTTTCCTGTAAGTGCCATTTGCTTTACAATATCATTCGCAAAAAAATCAATAAAATCTTGATCGGTTACATCTCTATAAATTCCATTGCATACAAAAATATCTGCAAGCCCATCATTGTTAGCATCAAACATCAGCGCACCCCAACTCCAATCACTTGCCGCAACTCCACTATAAAAAGCAGACTCTAAAAACTTTCCCTCACCATTATTTACTTGTAATGCATTTTGCGTAAACTGATTAAAGAATCCCTGATTTTGTTTTAATTTAAAAATATCATAGCCTTCAAAAGAAGTATTTGTTTTTAAGCGATAATCATCTCCAGGTAACATATCGGTGGTGAAAATATCGGGCTTCCCATCATTATTGATATCCTGCATATCAGCACCCATGGAGGAGAAACTAATATGCTGCATTCTTTGCTCTATCTCATCTTTAAAAGTTCCATCTTTTTGATTGATATAGAGATAGTCTTTCTCAAAAAAATCATTGGACACATATACATCAGGGTAACCATCTTGATTCATATCACCTACGGTAACACCCAGCCCAAAACTAATGATGCTTCCATGAATACCCGCTTCCTTACTCACTTCAATATAATGACCATGATCATTCCTAAATAAATGATCTCCACCACCTTTTAAAAATGGGGCAAATGGTGCTTCAGCATCTGGTATGCTGCGCATATTGGCATAGTTCAATGTATTAACTGGTATAGGACTATTGTTTACTAAAAAACAATCTAGATCTCCATCTAAATCATAATCAAAAAAAGATGCTTGCGTAGAATATCCATCATTGTCTAATCCGTATTCTGCTGCTTGTTCTGTGAATGTAAGGTTATGGTTGTTGATGAACAATTGATTTTTTCGAAATGGTTTATCTAACATATTACCCGCATTACAAACAAAAATATCGAACCAACCATCTGCATTGATATCTACAAATACTACTCCTGTACTCCATTGTTTTTTATTTACAAAACCAGTTTTTTCGGAAATGTCTTCGAACTGAAGATTGCCTTTGTTTAGGTATAATTTATTGGCCCCTTGATTGGCCGTGAAAAAAACTTCGGGCAACCCATCATTGTTTAAATCTCCTATTGCTACTCCACCTCCATTGTAGAAGTTGCGATATTTAAATACATTCATTGCAGGGGATTCTACCAAAGTATTGGTGAATTGGATATGGCTGTTCTCAACCTGCTTAAACAGGGCTTTTTGATTGTTTTGTTTACAAGAGCTTAAACATAAAATTATTACAGCGCAAAAAATCGTAATCCTGAAAATCATAGAATAAAAGTAACAAAAAAGGCCCCGATAAAATCGGGGCCTATATAAAAAATTCAAATTGAATTAATATCCGAAGTTTTGTTTCAAATTAGGATTTGAAGCCAAAGACTCTGTAGGAATAGAAAAAACAACTTTATACCCGTCAGACTTAACAGCTCTTTCTTGAACTGGATCGTTAAATACACCAAAACGAACCATATCAGTTCTTCTATGACCTTCTAAATACAATTCTCTTGATCTTTCAGCCAATAGAACTGGAAGAGTAATAGCAGTTAATGCAGAAGTTCTTCTTTTAGAACGTAAATCATTTACAATGGCTAAAGCAGATTCAGAAGAAGTACCACCTCTTAAAATTGCTTCTGCTTCCATCAAACGAACATCAGAAAAACGGAAGAAAGGAAATTCATTTTGGCTTCCCCAAGCACCATCATTAATGGTTGAAGGATCCAATACAAATTTATTGATACGGATACCACTAGCTTCTCCGTTAAAGAAAATAGATGCGTTACGAGTAAAGATCAATGGGTTACCAGATCTGTCTTTTAAATTACCCACGGTTCCACCAATACTACCATTTAATGGTCCACGTGCTTGGCCTACTAATAAGCCTGCAGTAGCACCAACTTTATCAGTATAACCTGCAATAGTATCAGATTTTCTAACGTCATTTCCATCAAAACTATCGTAGAAATCAGATAAGGCAACGAAACCATTCCAGCTTGATGGAGTTTGGTTATAATGCCAGCTTTGAGATGTATGCCATCTTAAGCCTGCACCGTTTCCAGATCTTGGATCTGAACCAGCTTGACGAACAAAAATGTTCTCTGAAGATTTACTTGCATTATCCCATTTGAAATTATCCCAGTAATAAGGGCTAATGGCTAACAATGAATTGGCTTGAATATTATTACAATATTCAATTACTTTATTCATGTCTGCAGATGCAAATGTATAAGGACCAGCAGGAGATTTAGGATCTGCTTTGTAAACTGCTTTGTTTAAATAACATTTTGCCAATAAAGCCCAAGCAGCTTCTTTAGTTGCTTGTGTTTTGTTGGTTTTGTTATAGGCAGGTAATGCAGGAACCGCTGCTTCTAATTCAGCAATAATAGCATCAATTGCTTGTGCTCTAGTTAATACATCAGGAATAGCACTCGCAGCAGCAGTAGCTGGGCGAGATTGAACCTGACCATATAAATCACAAGTTAAAAAACGGAAGTAAGCACGAAGGAATTGACCTTCAGCTTTCTCTAAACCCGTTTTAGTTTCGGCAATTAAGGTTGTTTGAAACAACGCACCATTTAAACCATTCCAAGTATCTCTTAACTGATTATGATCTGGAGCCCAAGTATGCAAGTGCAAACGACGCCAAGTACCAAAGTCATCCCAGTCTGTTCCACGTGTTGGTCCCATGATTTCATCGGTAGAATGCTCTTGCATTCCAAACCAGTTACCCTGGCCACCGGTTAATTGGTTCAACTGTTCGTATACAGCAGAAATAGAAGGGGGTGTAGGCGCATTACCAGCTTGGGTAGGTGCGATTGAATTAGGGCCATCTAATTTAGGCTCTAATTTTGTACATGCCGATAAGCTTAGCAGACCTACTGCCGTAACCACCGGTATAAAATTTTTCATCATCTTTTTCATATAATTCAATATTATTAAGTTTAAAATTAAAACCCAATATTAGCACCGATAGTGATAACTGTTGGACGTGGATACTGTGTGTAATCAAATCCGCGAGAAGGAATACCGTTGATGCTTTTATCTACGTTTACTTCAGGATCTATACCAGAGTATTTACTCCATAAAGCCAAGTTTTGTCCTGATGCAAAAACAGATAACGTTTTAAAGGCACTTTTGTTCTTCAAGTCGAATGCATAACTCAAATTCATATTAGCCAAGCGGATGAAATCACCTTTTTCTAAGAAACGAGATGATACTGATCCTGGGTTAAATGGATTTTCTGGACCTTTACCTATTGCATTAGGAACATTACGCGCATTTCTTAAACTTCCTTTTAGGAACAAGGCATTGGCCGTATTGTTATAAACATAATGACCAGATACAGAGTTAACAAACACACTCAAATTCCATCTTCCATAAGAGAAATTGTTGGTGATACCAGCAAACAATTTAGGCAAAGCAGTTCCTAATAATTGGTTAGCTGCTCCTGCTGCATAACGAGCATTACCGTTACCATCAAATCCTTGGAAAACAGGCATTGACCAAGTAAAGATTGGAGAACCATTGGTTAAGGTTTGAGCAAATGCACCAGTTAAACCTTGACCACTTACAGAACCAGTATTAATTGGTGTAGGCAAGCCAGTAATATTGTTGCTAACTGTAGTCATATTGAAATTAGCATCCCAATTAAACTTATTTCCTTGTATAATTTTGTAGTTAACACTTAACTCCCATCCTTTGTTAGAAACCTCACCTGGTAAGTTAATCCACCAGCTACTGGTTGGAGCAAATCCTCCTGGTGTTGGAGCAAAGAATAACATATTGGTTCTTTTGTTATTGTAGTAATCTACTGTTACAGATAAACGTCTGTTTTTAGTAGTGAAATCTACACCTACACCAGTAGTTGCCACTTCTTCCCATTTAAGATCGGGGTTACCTTGTTGAATAAATCGAGTGATTGGACCAGCACCTACATCAAATGTTTGTTGAAGATTTAAGGCTGCATAAGATCCCAAATTATCTTGGCTACCTAAGATACCATAGTTAGCTCTTACATTGAAATCACTAAATAATTTACCCAAGGTTTTCTCTGCCCAAGATTCTTGCATTACTCTCCATTTGAAAGCGAAGGCAGGGAATGTACCATACTTATTGTTTGTACCAAATTTAGAAGAACCATCTGATCTTACGGTTGCTGTTAAGAAATACTTATCATCATAAGTATAGTTAACACGACCAAAGAATGATTGTAATTCGTTCTTATCATATCCTGGAACAAAAGTTCCATAGTTCTTAAAGTTGCTGTAATTCTTTACAAAAACATCTGTAGGAAGAACTACTGGAGTATTTAATCCCCATCCAAAAGTACCATTGTACTTTGTTTCAAAACTTTGATAAGAATAACCAGCAACGGCATTAATCGCATGCTTGTCATTGAAGGTATTATCATAGGTAACATAATGTTCAATCAAAGTAGATTTTGCATTTAAGTTTTGTCTGGTTACACGACCGTTACCTTGAATACCATTACCATAATCTTTACCATACACGTTGATTGTACCGCCATAAGCGTTTGAACCTAAGCGAGGATCGGCAAAAGCAGTTCTTTCAGATTTTGAATTATCTAAACCCAAAACAGCTTTATATGCTAAATTTTTGGTGATTTGGTAACTAGCAGATAAATTAGTTAAGGTTCTATTGATATAATCCTGATCATCAAAATAAGCTAACATTTGAGTTGGGTTACGTTGATCACCTGGTTGAAAGAATGAACCGTCTTTGTTATATACAGGGTTGGTTGGGTTCAACTGTAAAGCTGCACCAAGCAAACTTCCCTGATAACCTGCGTTATTAGAAAGAGGAGCATACACGTTCTTGGTATTAGAATAAGTAACGTTTGCCTCTAATTTTAATTTGTCGTTGAATAATTTCTGACCAATATTAGCGCGAGCAGTTAATCTTTTTAAACCACTATTCTTAACAATACCTTGCTGATCATCGTAAGAACCACTTAATCTCATGGTAGTTCCTTTGTTACTATAACCCCAGCTAAGGTTGTAATTTTGAGAAATAGCTTGTCTAAAAATTTGATCCTGCCAATCTGTATTGGCACCATTGTCTACCAATTTAACAGCATCTCCTGCAGCAATTGGATCAGCACCACCATCTATATTGGCTCTTTTAGCATTCAATAAAAAGTCTTGAGCGCTCATCATGTCATATCTTCTGGCAGTATTGGCAACACTGGTATTTGCACCAAAATTAAATACACCTTTTTTACCACCTCTTCCTTGTTTGGTAGTAATCAAGATTACCCCATTTGCACCTCTTGAACCATAGATAGCTGCAGCAGATGCATCTTTTAAGATGGTCATGCTTTCAATATCGGCAGGGTTTAAGAAAATCAATGGGTTTTTAGCAGTTGTACTTCCTTCAACTCCACTAGCAGAACCCAATGTACCACCTTGAATCAATGGAACTCCATCAATTACATATAATGGTTCTTGAGCACCACTAATAGATCCTGTACCTCTGATGTTGATAGTAGCAGCAGCACCGGGCTCACCACTTGCAGGGGTAACGAGTACACCGGCAGTTCTACCTTGTAACAACTGATCAGGAGAAGAAATCTGACCTTTGTTAAATTCTTTTTCAGAAACTTTTGCAACCGAACCGGTTACATCTTTAGATTTTCTGGAACCATACCCAATTACCACTACATCGCTCAACGCGTCTGCGGCAGAAATTAATCGAGCATTTGCAGTTCCATTAGCATCCACTTCAACAGTACCGTAACCAACTGATGAAATCACCAATTTTGTAACAGAAGAAGGGATGGTTAATTTGTAAGAACCATCAGCACCCGTTTGAGTACCAATTTGAGTTCCTTTAGCAACTACGGAAGCACCAACCATGGGTGATCCGTCTTTTGAGTCCGTCACTTTACCTGTGACGGTCTTTGACTGGGCTTGCGAAAAGATCGCAAACAAGCAAGCGAAAGCACCCAATAATATGGGCTTGGCAAGCATCTTTAGATTCATAAAATGGCAGTTTACTGGTTATTAAGCGTGTACAAAATACACATTTTTATTACTAAAAAAAATAATTGTTAAATTTTTAGAACAAAAAAGCTTATCCAAATCAACACAAACAATCTTTCTTAACTCAACAAGACCATTACATTTATATAAACGATGCATCAGTTTGTTAAATTTTTAAAACTTTTTCAGATGAAAATTACTTTATTGGAAGATGTTTTTGAGCATTTTCAGGAAATTTTAATAACGCAATCGTTTGCGAAAACATTTGTTCTTGAAATTTTCTACCTTGTAACAAAATGATCTGATGAATAATACCACCCTTAAACAAATTGCACAAACCCTAGGATGCAGTATTTCTACTGTTTCAAGGGCTTTAAAACATCATCCAGACATTTCTATAAAAACACGTGAAAAAATTATAGAACTCGCCAACACATTAGATTATGAACCCAATGCATTTGCAGTGCACCTGAGAACACGTAATAGCAAAGTGATTGGGTTAATGGTACCCACCCTCTCGAATTATTTTTATGAAACATTCATTGCATCGGTAGAAGAAGAAAGTAGAAAGAATGGTTATGCACTAATGATTTTACAATCGGCTAATGATCCTGTAATTGAATCAGATAACTTAAAACTGTTTCGACAAAATAGGGTGATGGGCTTGTTTGCTTGCATTTCTGCACATACGCATCATTTAGATGGTTTTACCAAAATGATTGAACAAAAAATTCCTGTTATTTTTTTTGACAACGTTCCCAACGAACTAAGTTTAAACAAAGTTTGTCTTGCCGATGAACATGCCGCTGAACTTGCTGCAAATGCCATTATCCAATCTAAAAGGAAAAATATAGTAGCTCTTTTTGGAGATCCGGGTTTAAGCATTACACAAAAAAGAATGGGCAAGCTAAACGCTATCCTTAATCAAAATAAAGAGTCAATAAAATTAACCATAGTTCATGCAGTTAATTCTGCAGAAGCAGAGCGTGCCATCAGTAAAAATTTAAGTACTAAAAATAAAGCAGACCTGATTTTTTGTATGAGTGATGAATTACTCATTGGAGCTATGAAAGCTATACAAATTAAACAATTCTCCATCCCTGATCAAATTGCCGTAATTGCTATTAGCAATGGCTTTGTACCTAAATTATATTACCCGGAAATTACGTATATAGAAACTAGTGGTTATAAACTAGGAAAACTTGCTTTTACGCATTTAATGGCTTGCCTTGCTGGCTCAACGGCCATTCAAGAACTAACTGTAGAATCTATTTTAGTAAAAGGAGGTTCTATATAAATGAGTTAGATAATGGAACTACATAAAAAATCCCCACTGTAAAAAGTGGGGATCTATGCATAACCTTTTTAAAAATGGAGTTGACTATTTATTGAATTAACGCGTAGAATCTTTTTTTGAAAACCTCAAATTCGTCCTCCAATAAACTAATTCCCTTTTCTTGCTTTAACGATAATGGTTCTATGGCTGTTGCCACATCAATATATAAATCACTCACTTTTCTTCTAAATTTAAATTCATCGAAAAAAACAGATTTTCTATTCAATTCTACGATTTCTCTTTTAAAGCTATCCAATTTTGCCAATTGAGAATTTATCAAAGAATCTTTTACAATGGGCTTAGATAATTTTTCTACCGTTTTATCTAATGAATCTATTAAATGATACAGTTTCTCATGTAAATTATACAATCGCATTCCTTGGTTGTATAATAGTTGTATTGATGCAGCACTGAATCCTTTTGAAGGATTTGCTTCTATATTCATAAATTGTTCATATTTTTTTCCATCGGCCAATAAAACTACTTTGTACTTTCCAACAGGTACTTTAGGACTTATAAATCCCGAATACAATACCGAACTCTGTGCTACATATCCACCCAATGCCACTTTTGGCGGATTGATATTTAAACCCCAATACACTTTATTTAACCCTTTTATACCGGTTGCATTAATATCTTTTATTTTATTATTGTTTGCATCGTAGATGACTATTTTTACAGCTTGATTACTCCTTTGCTTTAAATAATAGTAGATAGTTGGTGCAATTACTTTATTGTCTCCAGTGTATCCAGTTAAATTTGGAGCAGGTTGAGGATACTGTGGAGCATAATCGTATGTAAAAGATTGTATTGGATATAAAATAGCTTCTTTTTCAATATTTGATTTTACCAATTCTCGTAATGGTTGTAGGTTATCTATAATGTAGATACCTCTTCCATGTGAAGCAATAATTAAATCATGGGTGGTAGGATTAATTTTTATATCTCTTACCAAATTATACCAAGGCATATTTTGATATTTACTTCTCATCCATGTTTCACCGCCATCTAATGAAATAAATAAACCCATTTCTGTACCAAGGAATAATAATTTTTCATTTACAATATCTTCTCGAATAATATGAGCAAACCCAGTAAACTCTGTTGAGTTAAATTTAGTGAAGGTATTTCCCCCATCGTTACTCACTACTGCATACGTATGATTATCTCCATACATGTGATTGTCTAATGTAACATAAATACGTTGTGAATTTATTGAAGATATTTCTATGCTACTAATCCAACTTTGTTCTGGAACACCTGCTTTCCAAATACCTGTAGATTTATTTTGCCAGGTTTTACCACCATCAGTTGTTACCTGCAAATTGCCATCATCTGTCCCTACCCAAATAATATTTTCATTTTTTGGATGCTGCACAATAGAAAAAATGGTACAATGATTTTCTGCACTGGTATTGTCGCCAGTAATACTACCTGCTTTTTCTGCTTGATTCTGTTTGTTTTTATTATTGGTAGTTAAATCGGGTGAAATTCGTTCCCAATTTTTTCCATGATCACGTGAACGAAATACATATTGTGCCCCCATGTATACATTGCTTTGCAATTTTCCATCTTTAGATTTTATGGCTGATTTTGCAACTGCAATGGGCGTATTCCAATTCCAACGATGGTCATCATCTCCAGCTAATTTTTTTGGCTTTATGCCATAAGACAAACCAGTTGCTAAATGAATTCTATATGCTTCGCCTCCTTGAGATTCTGCATAAATAATAGATGAATTGATCGCATCTGGCTGAACCCAAAATCCGTCTCCTCCACCCAATCCTTTCCAATCCAATGAGCTCACCCCTCCAGGAGAAGAACTAGGCGCTATCCAATTATTATTATCTTGTAACCCACCATAAATATGGTACGGTTCTTTATCATCAAAACTAACATGATAAAATTGACCTACTGGTAATCCATTTAAAAACTGCCAAGTAGATCCTTTATTCATACTAAAATAAACACCTCCGTCTGTTCCCAAATACATCATATTAGTGTTGGAAGGATTTATCCACAATGCATGATGATCTGCATGAGGGGCTACCCCACCTATGAGCATATTATTCCATGAATAACCACCATCATTTGAATAGGCAAAATCAAATGCAGGACGATACACACGTTTAGGATCTTTTGGATCATATACCAATGTGCTAAAATAAAATGGTCTTGCGGTAATATTTTCTGTTGATGATAATTTTTTCCAATTTTCCCCTTCATCTTCCGAAATATATAATCCTGGATCTTTCGATTCTACGATAGCTAAAATTTCGGTTGGCTTAGATGGATTAATGGTTATAACGATTCTACCTAAATCTCCTTCAGGCAATCCCTTGGTAATTTTATTCCAAGTTTTTCCCCCATCATTTGTTTTATAAAGTGCACCACCTGGGCCCCCTGAACTAAATGAATACGCTGTTCTTCGAAACTGCCAAGTGCTTGCAAAAATAGTTTCGGGTTTTGAAGGATGCATAGCTATATCTGCACAACCAGTTTCATTGTTGATGAATAAAATATTATTCCATGTTTTTCCTCCATCGGTGGTTTTATACAAACCTCTGTTAGCAGATGATTTCCATAAAGGACCTGGAGCAGCCACATACAATGTTTTTTTATTTGTTGGATCTACAATGATTTTACTGATACGTTCTGTACTATCTAATCCAATTTTTTGCCAGTTATTGCCGCCATCAGTAGATTTAAATAACCCATCCCCTATAGAAACTGAATTTCTAGTGTTGCTTTCTCCTGTACCAGCATACACCACTTTTGCATTCCCTGGCTCCAATGCCAATGCCCCAATGGATTGACAATATTTATCGAATAGCGGGCTAAAGCTGATCCCTCCATTTTGACTTTTCCATACACCCCCCCCTGCGGTACCCACATATAAATTTACCTGACCATCTACCGTTACCCCTTCAATGGCCGTAATTCTGCCACTCATAGTAGAAGGCCCTAGTGCTCTAGCCCCCATTACTTGATAAAAAGAGGAGTTTACATTAGTTTGTGCAGTTAGTATTGTCCCTATTAATAATAGTGGAACAAACAACTTCGTTTTTAACAACATAGCTTGATTTATTTAGATAAAAAAAGCTGCTATCCTACCATCGAATAATCGAAGTTTAAAATAGCAGCTTATGATTATTTTAAAAAAAATTAATTCCCTTTAAAGATGGTTTCATCTATTGTAGGATTAATGGTAACTGTTTTATTTACCATCATCATCATACCTTGATCTTGTTTGAAAGCCATTTTAACGCCATAATCTAAGGATTGATAGTCTAAGTATTTTATTACAGACTTTACCTCTTGACCTTGTTGCTTTGCAATGGTTTCCATTTTATAAATTAAATAGGTTTTGGTATCAAAGAAAAAAGTTTTTTCATTGTTGTTTTTAGTTACCAATTTTATTTTCAAATATTCATTTCCGTCTTCCTCATCTTTTCCTAAAAATTCAACAGTTGATCCTTTTGCTTTATAATCTACAAATGGATCTTGAATATCTAAATCATCTAATTTTACTTTTAACTCTTCCTCAGATATTGGGCTAAGCGTTGTTTTACCAGCCAAAGGATTTTGCCCCCATCCCATGGTAGGTGTAGTGATATCAATAATTTTATTTCCTTGAAATTCTGCATCCACTCTAGCACCTTTCATGTGCACGGCTTGCATAGTAAAAGGAATGGCAAGGCCTTGTACTTCTACCTGACCTTCTACTTTGATGGATTGAATTTTAGACCATTTTTCAGCACCCCCAATTGCCGTTATATATTTGGCAATTACTTCATCTGCCGTTTGTGCATTTACTGAAAATACAATGGCAAACAGCAAAGAAAAAAATAAGAAACCCTTTTTCATAATTATATTTTTAATGTTAGATTACCCTATTTGTAGGTAATTGGTGCAATATATTACAAGCAACTGAGATAATTACAGAATCTGTGCGAAATGGTCTATTTAGCATTTAGAAGGCTTATTTACAGGATTTAGCCATTTCTAAAGGAGCTAGGATATTCCCTAAAATAGCCGATTTATTTAAATCAATACAAGCTCCGGTTAAATCTTTCAAGATAACTTTTACAATCCCTCTGTTTAACAAAACATCGGCATTATTGGGTGCAAGTTTCAACGCTTGATTATAATCGGTTAATGCTGCTACAGGTTGTTTTAATTGTTCTTTTACAATTCCCCTATTAAAATAAACATCCCAACTTGGTTGCATATTTTTTATTGCCTTATTAAAATCAGCTAATGCATTCAGCCAATCTTTTGCTGATGCCCTTTCTATTCCCCGATTGTAATACGCAGCACCCATTGAAGAATTGTATTGAATAGCAGAAGTATAGTCTGCTATCGCTAATTTGTGTTCATTCAGTAAGCCTTTTACTACACCACGATTAAAATAAATTTCTGCATAGTTTGGTTTTAATGTAATGGCTTTATTGTAATCAGCAATAGCTTGTGGGTATTGTTTAATATGATCATATTGAATTCCTCTATTAAAATAGGCATCTATATTTTGAGGATCAATTTCAATGGCTTTTGTAAAATCTTTAATAGCTCCTGTTGTATCCCCCAATGACACTTTAACCAAGCCTCTATTTACATAAAGATCACTGTTCTTGGGTTTTAACACAATGGCTTTATCAAAATCTTCCAATGCTGCTTTAAAAAGTTGTAAACTTCGTTTAGCAACACCTCTATTAAAATAGATATCAGCATTGGATTGATTTGCTTTTATGGCCAAATCTAAATCGGGTATAGCTTCGGTAAAATTGTTCAATTGAATTTTGCTGAGGGCCCTATTAAAATACACATTATCAATGGTAGGATCTAATTCTATTACTTTGGTATAATCTGCTATGGCTCCTTTATAATTTCGAAGTGTAGCTTTTGCATAAGCTCTACTAAAATACATGTCTGCTGCTGGTGCTAATTGAATAGCTCTATCAAAATCGGTGATTGCTCCTGTAAAATTATTTATCTGTGTTTTTACATACCCCCTATTAAAATAGGCGCTTGCAAAGGAAGGTACTAAACGAATAGCATTTGTATAATCGGCTATAGCGCCTTTAAAATCTTGGTAGTTGGCTTTTTCAATTGCCCTGTTAAAATACGCATTTTCGTTTTTGGGATTATATAAAATGGCTTTTGTATAATCTTGTATAGAACCTTCTTTATCTAATAAGGCAGACTTTAATACTCCACGATTAAAATATACATCCCCATAGGTTGGGTTGAGTGATATGGCTTTATTGTAATCATTCAAAGCACCCTTTTTATTGCCTTGTGCTTCTAATAAAATTCCTCTATTAAAATACATATTGGCAACAACAGGATTTAACTCAATTGCCTTATTATAATCTGCAATAGCTCCTACCGTATCATTCATCAATCCCTTCATAATACCTCTATTAAAAAATAAATTGGCATTGGCGGAATCTAATTCTATGGCAAAAGTTAAATCTTCGGCCGCTCCTATAAAATTTTTTAATTGTTGCTTAGCTAAAGATCGGTTTACATAGGTATTAATTTCATCGGGAGCTAACTCTAAAGCATCTGTAAAGTCTTGAATGGCGGCTTTATAATTTTTTGCATTCATTTGTAGAATGCCCCTCTTCACCAAGTCATTGGCATCTTGTGCAAAAGAATTAGTGGATTGGAGTAATAAAAACGTGAATACAATAAAAAATAATGAGCGAAAATTTAATTGCATAGTTATACTTGTAATGAAAAGCAAGTTAATTAAAACTCACTACAGTTGGCAGCCTTTAACAATACAACATCGTGTTTTGACACCGTATTGGCATAAATAGCAAGGGATGACATTTTTTTCCATTCAGGAGCATTTCCAAATTGTTTCCAATGTGCTTCTCTTTGAGCAATATCTTTAAAACGAGTCATGTAAACCAAATTGGGCATATGTGCCCCAACAATTACACGCGAATAAAACAGTGCATTGAATTGTAATTTTTTAAACAAATCAATTTCTCCTCCTTCATTAAACATGTGTACTTTTCGCAGATGTAAATTTTCGGTACTACTCTCATAACTTCTAAATTCATAAATATTATCAACCGTTTTTTCAAAATTAGTTGAAGCAGTAAATGCTGGATGATACTTAAAAGCCACCGACAACATAGTTTCTATTCTATTATATGGCGCATGGGTAGAAAGACTATCTAAATGAACCAGTTTATTGTTGTCTAAAGGGCTAATTGATTCAAATTGGTGTTCTAGTGAAGCAAGGGTTGTTAGTTTCCTAGCAGGAACCCAAACATATACTTGTTTATCTAAAGCAGTATCATTGGCAATAGGCAAAAAAACCCCTATTTTTTTTATTCCATTTTTGTGCGCAAATGGAATGTACGCAGCTTGCAAATATTGTTCTACTTGATCAAGCTGTTGTAAAGTGGAACAGTGATAAATTTTAATTAAATAATAGTCTGTTGCGCTTTTTTCTTGAGCTGTTGCAGTCGAAATAGCGAATAAACAAGCCAGTAATACAGAATACAGTTTCATACAGAGGGTTTATACTTAAAAGGAACTAATTTGATGTGAAGATACAAACTAGTTCCTTTTTAAGCCTACCATTTTAGTGTGGCCCCATCTTATCAATATCTATCGCCATACCTTTCGTTGTCGTTGTCACCGTGTTTGTTCTTGTGCTTATTCTTATCATGGCCTCGGCCATTTTCTCTATGATCATCATCCCTTTCATTGCGATAACGATCATCGCGATCGCGATCCCTTATGATCACCTGCTGAGGTGCCCTCCAACCTCTATTGCTATTATATTTATTTCTATAATCTATATGATGCATATACGGCCTAGGTTCATTGATAACCACTTTATAGGTATTATACAAATTGATTCTTCCAAAGCTGGAAGGCAAGGAATTTGCATAGATCCAATTATTTCCACGGAGATAAATAAATTGCCTTTTTGGAACATAATAGTATGCTTGGTATTCTGGCAAATAATAATATTCAACCCGATCATATCCCACAGGGCCCCATTTTGGCTGTGACCCAATATTTACACTTACACTTAACTGTGCTTGGGTGGCGGTAATACTGCTGATGAGCAATAAACTCGCAAAAATGAATTTTTTCATACCTATACTATTTAGTTAATAGGTATAAGCCAAATATGATGCCAAAAAAATGTATCTGTGAAATGTGTAATGGATTTTGCCAATAATGACTAGCAATAATCTAAATCAAAAATAACCAATTAAGCAAATTTTAGAGTAAAAAGTATAGAAAAACTTGGCTAGAAAAATAATTAAAGATATTTTTGTCTTTAATTATTGGCCAAATGATGTTTAAAGACCAACACAAATTTATTGTTGTAGGATTCCTGGTTATTGCATTCCTTAGTTATTCGGGGTATTTATATTCGCATTTACCGGTAAAAACTGATGCTATTACTAATGAGGCAGATAAAGGCAAGGCAATTTGGCAACAATACAATTGCAATGCATGTCATCAAATATATGGACAAGGCGGATACCTAGGACCTGATTTAACCAATGCATATTCAAGAAGAGGACCTGCATTTCTTGCTGTATTAATTGGCAATGGCACCAATATAATGCCTAATTATCATTTATCGGAAACTGAAATTAAGGAACTCATCAACTATTTAAAAAATATTGATGCATCGGGAAAATCAGATCCTAAAACATTTATAATTCAATCGAATGGATTTATTCACCAATAAGCCAAGCTTTTTTACAAAAAAAATAATTACTACAGGCATGCTACTACTCTTATTGGGTATGCTCTTTGGGGTGTTGGGTGCCTTACAATATGTAATTCCTGGATTGTTACAAAATCAGGTTTCTTTTGAAAAAATGAGACCTCTTCATGTTTCCGCAGCATTATTTTGGATTATACTTACATCAATGGGAGCTTTGCTTACCTATTTGCAGGAACACACTGGTAAAAAAATATTTTCTCCCTTATTGATGCAAATACAATTTTACTTATTTGTATTAGCCATTGTATTGATTTTCATTTGCTATTTCGCTGGAATATTTGGTGGAAGAGAATATTGGGAATACCCACCCTATATCTCTATTTTAATTGTTGCAGGATGGATATTATTATTAATCAACTATATAAAATCTATAAAAAGTATAAAAAACCAGCCCGTTTACATTTGGATGTGGCTTACTGGTATTATATTTTTCTTATTTACTTTTTTAGAATCGTATTTATGGGTGTTTCCTTATTTTAAGCGTAATATTATTAATGATATGACCATTCAATGGAAATCATACGGCAGTATGGTTGGCGCTTGGAATATGCTTATTTATGGATCTTCGGTTTTTTTAATGAGCAAGATTGGCAATAATAAAGCTGCTGCCTATAGCAAAACTGCTTTTACCTTGTATTTTATTGGGCTCTTTAATTTAATGTTTAATTGGGGCCACCATATTTATACCTTACCTACTCATCAATATGTGAGAGTGGTTAGTTATGCAGTAAGTATGACTGAATTACTTTTATTAGGGCATATCATTTATGATTGGAAAAAGCATCTAACCGTATCACAAAAATTTAATTCTATTCTTAGTTTTCGTTTTTTATTAGCTGCTGATGCTTGGATTTTTTTAAATTTAGTATTAGCCATTGGAATGTCTATCCCTGCAATTAATGTATTTACACACGGAACGCATATTACTGTTGCACATGCCATGGGCACCACAATAGGAATTAATAGTATGCTATTAATTGCATTTGTAGTTGATATTTTATATGCTGATCAACAAAAAAATAAATCTATAAAAAAATGGGTAACGATTGGTTTTTGGATGAGTAATACTTCTTTGCTCATTTTCTGGTTATCCTTAATTATTGCTGGTGTACTAAAAGCCAAATGGCAAATGACTACAGAACCAGAAGTATTTAGTAGCATGATGGCACAATTAAGACCCTTTTTTATGGTATTTCTATTTTCTGGAACTACCTTGGCCTTTGGAATTTGTTTGATATTGATTCCTTTACTTAAAATAAAGCAAGATGTTAAAGGTAACTAAGATTTTTAGATTTGAAACTGCACATGCCATTCATGGATATAATGGTCATTGTAAAAATATTCATGGTCATTCTTATGTATTACATGTAACCGTTGGGGCCTCCATTGGTGATACTGCTTTTTTACCAAAACCCGGATTTATAGTAGATTTTAAGGATTTAAAAAAATGGGTAAATTCAATTATTATTCAAGAGTTTGATCATTGCCTCATTTTATCGGAAGATTTTATTAAAGAGCATCCGAATACGGTTAGTGCAGAAAATTTATTTATTTGGGAAATGGAACCTACTGCAGAAAATATTCTTTTATACATTAGAAATAAATTATTAACCATGTTACCAAAAAATATTTTTTTGAAAAAATTAACCATTTATGAAACCAATGACTCCTATGCTGAATGGGAAACTACTATCAACTAAATATCATTGATTCATGTTTTCAAAAGCAACAGAATACGCATTAAGGGCTACTATTTATATAGCACAAAAAGGTAGTGAAGAAAATAAATTGGGAATAGAAGAAATTGCCAATGCAATTGGTTCACCAAAATCTTTTACTGCAAAGATTTTACAAAAACTAACTGCAAGCAATGGATTGATCAGCTCGGTAAGGGGCCCTAGAGGTGGTTTCTACCTAAGCAAAAAAGCTCAAAAAAGACCAGTAAGGGATATTCTTCATTTAATGGAAGAAGAAGGCATTCTTATAAAATGTGTACTAGGTTTAAAAAAATGCTCCGAACTAACGCCCTGCCCCATGCATACAGAATATAAATGCATAAAACAGCAGTTAATTCATTTATTTGAAAAAACGAGTATAGAAAAATTAGCTAAAGAATCTGAAACTGGAAGCGTATTTATAAAAATCAAATAAAAGTTTATATCCCAATTACAATGGCCGTTCCCAATGCAGTTTTTTACCAAACCCTAATGCATTGTTGGTATACTTGATATGATTTAATTGAATCACCCAAACACTACCCGGCACTGCCAATGCCATTGGATATTTTTTATGATACGCTATGGAAGCTACTTGTACAATTGGATCATCCGTATGTAATACGATTCCTTCAAATTGAACACCCTTTACTTGAAGTTGATTAAGCTTATTAGGTAATATAGTTCCTGCAACATTTGCATTAGCTAATATGTTTACTGAATGTGTTGTATTGAATGAAGACTTGTAATACAATAACTGTTCTGTGCTATTAAACAAATAATAGCAGGTGAAACAATAAGGTTGCATTACATTATTGATGCAGCAAATATTAGCGCAAGTTTGCTTTTGAATAAAATTGAATATTTGTTGGTTCATATTACTTGTATAATTCTCACAGGGCAAGACGCTGCTACCAATTTTGATTGCTGAACATCGTTATCGGGAATAGATAAAATATATAAGCCATTCTTTTCTTTGGCTTTTAGTAAAGTTGCTTTTCCATCTTTCCTACTCATACGCCAATAAACTGGCTGTTGTTCAAAACAAAATCCACAACCAATACATTTAGAGCGATATTGAATAATCTTACTCATTCTATACTTTTACTATTTTATACAGCTTATTATTAGAAGTAACTTTTGTAGCAAACGGGAAACTAATTTTATCTCCTTTAATAGCTTTATCACGATCTATTCCATTTACCCTTAGTTGATCTATTTGTTCTTTTACCATTCCGCAGGCAGGCCCAATAACCATGAGTGTATCGCCTGCATGAATTGTACCCGATTCAATTTCAAATTCACCAATGCCTATTTTTGAATAATATTTACTACCCTTTCCCACGTAAATTTTTTTCTCTGTTGCCGCAGAACCAGGGTTATTAGTCCATTCACCTAACTTTCTTCCCAAATAATATCCCTCCCAAAAACCTCTGTTGTATACTTTGCTCATAGCTAATTTCCAATCCATTATTTTATCTGCAGTATAGGTTCCTTGTTGAATAGATTCCAAAGCCTCTCTATAACAGTTTGTAACCACTTGAACATATTCTGCCCCTTTGGTTCTTCCTTCAATTTTTAAAACATCTACCCCACTTGCAATTAATTGATCTAATATATCAATGGTACAAAGATCCTTTGGAGACATAATATATTCATTGTCTATCAAAAGAGATTCGTTATGTTCAGTATCTTGAACTTTATATTGTCTTCGGCAGTTTTGAACACAGGCTCCACGATTGGCTGAAGCATTCTGGGTATGCAAACTCAAATAACATTTACCAGATATAGCCATACATAAAGCTCCGTGAACAAAAAGTTCTATTTTAATTAGATTACCTGCAGGCCCTTTGATTTGCTGACGTTTAATTTCTTTTGAAATAGACGCAATTTGTTTTAAAGTGAGTTCCCTTGCAAGTACTACTACATCTGCATAACGGGAAAAAAAATTTACGGATTCTATATTGCTAATATTGGCTTGCGTTGAAATATGCAATGGGATTTTCATTTGGCTGCAATAGTCAATAACAGAAAAATCTGCGGCAATAACGGCATCAATCTCCTCCTGCTTAGCAACTTTTAAAATTGATTTCAATAATTGCATATCGTGCTCATACATAATTGTATTAAGTGTTAAATAAGCTTTTAACCCATTTAATTTACATATACTGGAAATTGTTTTAATATCTTCTATTTCAAAAGATTTACTAGAACGGGTGCGCATATTCAATTGTTCTACCCCAAAATAAATGCTATTAGCCCCTGCATTGATGGCAGCTTGTAAACTTTCGAAAGATCCAACTGGCGCTAAAATTTCTATCTGCTTATTCGTTATTGGTAATGGCATATTTATAATTTAAACAATCCATTGCTAGTTCTGCATCATTCAACCCTTTTTGAAACCCAACTTGTTCTTCTGCACTTAAACAAACTATATTTCGATAGTACTGAATACCTGTTTTTACATTTTCAAAAAATTGGATACAATGTTTTTTCATTTTTTCTACTTGTACGGAGTGTACACTTTCGCTTAGCTGCTCTGCCAAATAATCTATATATAAATTTAATTCTGCAATAAACATGTGGGGCCTATTTGAATTTAGTATAATATTAGCTCTACCATATATATGGTTAACCATGGTTTTAAGTGAAACAATACTAGTAAAGTTTACAATATTGGGGCCCGGACAAATAGTTACCGCAGGTAAGGTTTTAACAAATTCTTGTTTATAATTTATAGCCGCTGAATTACTTAACCCCACACATAAACATTCTTTTGATAAGGCTTCTGAAACTTGATGTTGATAGTCTATTTCTGATAATTTTTGTGTTTGCAAATGCGCTATTTTTAATTGAATATACTTTTTTGAAGCCGTGCAAATAGGTTCTTTGGTAAATTCAGTATTAAGTGCTAAATGCTTTTCTGTACAAGGGCTTCCCGGTTTACTTGCAGTAATTCGGGCTGATTTTTCTTTTTCGGAACTTGTACCTTTTAAGTAATGAAAACGTACACCCAATGGTGAATAACGGCTAAGTACTAAATCATTTTCTTTGGCCTTGCACAGCAGTTGTAAGGTTGCTTCATCTACCGTAGTAGCTTCTGGAACCAATAAAAAAGGAGTTCCCCAACCCACGCTATCCATTCCATAATATTCATGTAATAATTGGTTTTCCTGGGCAGTACCAATACCACCCTGAACAGAAAACAGTTGTTTAGGCATTTTTACAAAAGGGGTTTCCCCTTTTCTTTCTATTGCTGAATTGAATAATGAAAACAATTCTACTTGCAATTGTTGCTTATTTAACTTAAACTCTTCTAAAATGGGTCCTAATAAAAACCCATCTGTTGCAAATGCGTGTCCACCACAATTTAAACCAGACTCAATTCTAAATTCACTTACCCATATACCTTTCTTAGCCAGCATTTTACCTTGAATAAGAGCAGAACGATAATCACTTACTTTTATAATTATTCTTTTAGTACAAGTGCCATCTGCCTGTATTTTTAATGCATCTATATTTTCTGCATAGCTAAATAAGCGTGGATTCATTCCTGCAGAAAAAATAACAGATGAATTATTTAATTTACTATTAGCATACCCCCTTAATGCGGCTATAGCTTCCGACCCATCCTGAACCAATTCACCAGCTTTATTGTATTGATCTCTATCTATTTTGGTCATGATATTTACATCAATACTTCCTGGTTTAATTTGTTTCCTTAATAATTGCTGTAATTGTTCTTTCTCCGTTGAATTCGTTAATTGCATCATTTGTAAATACAACTTTTTTAACACAGAATCTTCTGGGAGTAATTCAAAATATTTTACTATTTCAGAACCTGTTTCAAAAGCGGCATTACTTAATTTGTTTATTTGCTGTTGTACTATATCATGTAATAAATTAAGATAGTCAGTAATTCTTTTAGCTCTATAATCGGGCTCAGTTGTTAAAATGGGGTAATACTGGCGATTTATTTGGGGATAGTACACTTTTCGCATCATCTCTATCAATTTATCTTCTACAATAGAAATAACCGATGAAATGCCATATTGGGCTACTTTAACTGGAGAGTCGATGGTGTACGCTATTCCCATCACTGGGATATGAAAATGATGTAAGGGGTAATCTTGCTGCATGGCAGCAAAGATAATAAATTAAGGATATAATTGTCTTTAATTAGCTGATATATACTTTTGCTCCATCTTTTCATAAAATTGCTTCAACGTACCAAAAGCGAGCTTCTTTTTCCCCGTTTCTGAAATAAGGCCTTTTCTATTCCAAAAATCTTGATAATAAGGATGTTGACGCCTGGGAGAACGAAAATCTACTAATATCCAAGGTGTCATTCCTCTTAAGCCTTTGATGGTTGTGAGTATACTGAACTGATTTTTATACAATAAATCTTGATACTCTTCGCTCCACCTTGTTTCACTATCTGCATGAAAACCTCCTAGTGCATCAGCCCCAAACTCACTTATAATTACTGGCTTATTGTATTTTACTTTAAATGTATAATTGAGCATACTTTTTGTATTACAGCAATACCAGCCAATATATTCATTGAAACTTACCAAATCTAGTTTTTCTCCCAATGGATCTTCCACAATCAACTCATTCCCATTGCTATGCGTTTCTAAAGCAGCAGAAATTAATCGCGTATTATCTAGGAAACGTGCCTTATCTGCAAGTTTTCCCATAAATATATTTCTCGGCTCACTAATAGGAGTTTCGTTTCCTATTGACCATATAATTACACTTGACCTGTTTTTGTCTCGGATCATTAAATCGCTTAATTGCTTTTCTGCATTTTTATAAGTATCTGCATTTAGCCATGAAATAGTCCAATAAACCGGCACTTCGGCCCAAACTAATAATCCCATTTCATCTGCCAACCTCACCATTTCTTCACTGTGTGGATAGTGCGCTAGCCTTACATAATTACAGTTCAATTCTTTTGCCCATTGAAGCATCATTCGCATATCGCCTTCTCCCCTAAGCCTACCCGGTATTAATGGATTTTCATCATGCATAGAAATACCTCGTAGAAAAATTGATTTGTTGTTTAGCAAAATGTCTTGCCCCTTTGTTTCAATTGTTCGAAAACCAATTTTATCAACTAATTTTTCTTTTCCAGCCTCTATTATTACTTCATACAGTTTTGGTGATTCAGGGCTCCATAAAGCTATTTTTTTTATTGGGAAACTAAATATTGCCTTCCCCGCTGAATCAGTTGTAACAACTTGTTTTATTCCTGCTTCAGGAATATGTATTGTTACAGATTGTTCTTGATCAGTACCAGCAAGTTGAATAAACCCTTCTATTGTTTTTAAATCACCTTTAGCTAGTTGTACTTTATAATCTTCAATATAGGATAGAGGTACTTCTGCTAATAAAACGTCTCTAGTAATTCCACCGTAATTCCACCAATCTGTATTTACAGTAGGAATTTCATCTTGATAGCGTGTATTATTTACTTTAACTATTACAAAATTTTCACCCTTATTTAATTTACCTGTTACTTCAAACTGAAATGGAGTAAACCCTCCCTTATGTGTGCCAATTTTTTTCCCATTCAAATAAACATGCGCTTCATAATTTACTGCTCCAAAATAGAGAAAATATTTTTTATCAGCTTGTGGATTAGATTTGAATTTTTGACGCATCCATACATTTCCCTCATATACAGATAACTTTTCTACTTGAGAATTCCAATCTCCAGGAATGTTGAGCGTAGGGGAAAGATCAAAATCATATTCTACCCATTCTGTTTTATCCTTTGGTTTACGATCATCATAAAACCCGCCTTTCCCAGATGCTGATTGATCATGTGGAGTATGTCTATAATCGTAATATCCCATTTCATAAGGATCTATTATATAATTCCATCTGCCATTTAAACTAACATGAGTTCTGCCATATATATTTTGTAATATCCCTGATTCAGCAAATGTTGTAATGCTGAAAGAAAATAAAAAAATAATCCCTAATGTAAACTGTTTTGAAATATGATTAGTTAAACACATTGGTAAAATAAATTTAGTAATTCTTAGTAAGATACAACTTATGTATAAACTAAAAGTGACCAAATCTACTGCTATAATTTACCATATTATAGTAAACAAATCAAGTTAAAAATTCAACTAATTATTTATAAGTTCATGTAATAAGTGCAATTTTTTATTAATCAATTATTTCTCTAATTGAAAAATAGTATCAATATCGCTTTGCTTTAGATCCCTCAGATAAATAAAAATACCTTCTTCTACTTGCTTAAATCGTACTGACTTTTGTGTATTAAAAAGTTTTACTGATGAAATGTTAAACCCTT
>JAVHPL010000184.1:0-7989 GCA_036170555.1 Sediminibacterium sp.
TTGTTGCCATTTTGAATAGTTTTTTGACAAGCTATTTCAGGACAAGTCAGGTTTAGTTTTTACCTTTACCCATTTTTCTTATAAAGTAATTCAAAGTCATCATAAAATATTGTTGTAAAACATTTACCGAGCCATTAGTGATTGTATTACCACTTCCATAATTAATAATTCCCGTATTTTGATGCAGAATATCTAATATCTCCAATTTCAATTCCAGACTGTTATCCGATAAAAAACGATATCCAGTATTGAAATTCCAGATTGTAAATTTATTTTCTTTCTGCCCTGTTAAACTATTGGAATTGAAGTTTATATTGCTAGCTAGATTTAGTTTTCTACTCAAATTGCAACTCATACTAAGAGAAGTTGTTTGTAAATCATTTTGAAACATCCTATTTGGATAAATTTGTTGTTGGGAAGAATAATGATAAAAACCCTGCTTAATATTAGCTGCCAACCAATCACTATATGTATATAAAACATTCAATGTATTTTGAATATTAACACTATTTGAGATATTCCATAAACCATTGATATTATTGGGAACTCGCTCAAAGCCAAGAGATTGGGATAGAATTATTTGTAATTGATTATGCTTGCCGAATTTTAGTGCTTTATTGAGGGTTCCTGAAAATCGCAAATACTGTCTCCCGTCTGCATTCACTGTATAAAAGGAAGTTCTACCTAAACTGTCAGTAATACTGCTGTCTGATAAACTTTTGTTAATGATACCTGCTTTCAGCCCGATATTATAATAAAATGTGTTTTTCTTTTGAAAGCTTGTATGATGCCAGTCAAAAGAAAATTCCTTTTGATCAGAAGGTCGCAGATTAACATTACCGTGTTGAATATGGTACAAATTGAGGCTGTCAACCAAAGGCGTTAATTGATTAACCGTTGGATATTCTGCTTTGATCCCAAATTTAAAATTAAAAATATCCTGATACTCGCCATATTGATAGTTTAAGTAGTTGATTTCGACAGTCGGAATAAACTTTGAATAATTATAAGATAAATTTTGGATAGGTAAGGTTGAAATATTGCTCAGTTTATATAATTGTTGCCGAACCTGTAAATTTAATAACAAGGCTTTTTGATAGCGCGCATTGAAAGTTCGGGTTATATTCTTTGATATATTCAAATTGGGATTTTCATTGATAATGGAATAGCGGCTATCTACTGTTAGATTTTTATTCTGTACATAATTATTTGTTGATGAGTCAAGGTCATCTACTACATTAATATCAGAATGATTAGTAATTTCTAAATAATTCTGCATTTTTATATCTATGCCTGACATTAACCTGCTTTTATACCCAAAAATCCATCTGGAAAGATTACCAATACTCAATAATAATCGATGCTTAGTGTCATCTCCAGAAAATTGCGAGTTACGATCAAAATTTTTATTCTGATTAGGATAATTACTCGATTTGAACTCAGTCTTGCTTTTCTGATCTTTTGTAAGGCTTCCATAATCGATAGAATATGATATCTCAAAATCACCAGGTAGTTTTGTTAAGGAAAATGGATTTTTCCTTTTAATATATCTGCCTTCCATTATAAGTTTATTAGAATTACTTAAACTAGAAAGGTTAGCATTACTAGTACTTTGTTGGTTTTGAAGTCTGTCTGCTAAGGAAGTTTGTTCAAAAGTGCTGCTCTTGTTTGAAAGAGATTCTACGTCTCCTTTAATTTCTAATTGTGAGTTACTTCGCGTCTTATTGTAGGTTACATCTAAACGATGAGGAGTATTTGATGATTTGAGATTTGAATAGGATTTACTAAACTGTAAACTATCATCAACAAGTGGTGTAATAGTAAGAAGATTTTTTACTGTAATGTTAGCATTATTGTTATAAAAATAATTTCCTGAAATCAACTCCTTCTTGATTGGATCAACAAATGGCAAAAAATCGTGTAGAAAAACAAGTCCGGTGGAGCTGGTTTGATTTGTTCCCTGCAAGTTAAAATCCGTTTGATACTCGATTGTGGCTCCTGTACCCTTGTATGTACTGTTTTTTAGCATGGTATTGGGATCAGGGGCTACTTTATTTATATTGTTGCTTGCTCCAATGATACCTAATTGTGTACGTGGTTTGAAAAAATTAATGTTCTCGTCAACTTGATATCTTTCAGTTGTACCAACACCGATTGATGTTTTACCAAAAAAACCAGAATTTTTATCCTTTTTAAGTTTTATATTAATATTCGTAGTTGAATCTAGAGGATTATTCATATCAGGATTCCGCTGATATACCTGGACTTTATCAATGGCACTCTTGCCGATATTTTGAATTGCTACACGAGGATCATTGCCAAAGAATGGTCTTCCGTCGACTAAAACCTGGCTCACCTGTTTTCCATTAACTGTAATACTTCCATCCTCCCAAACTGTTACCCCTGGCAGCCTTTTAAGCAAGTCCTGAGCAACGGAGTTTTTATCAAGTTGAAATGCATTAGCACTAAACTCTAGAGTATCTCCATTCATCCTAACTGGCGGTGTTGCCTTGACGACAACTTCCTGCAATTCATTTTCAACTCTGTTAAGATTTATTTCTGGTAGTAGGACGTTCTTTGATTTTGGAGAAATGATAAGCCCTATTGCATATGTCTTGTAGCCTGTATAAAAAACTCTGATTACCAAAGGCGTTTCAAACGGTAGTTCTTTGAAATGAAACCTTCCTGAAATATCGCTTAGTTGATAGTTAATAAGGCTGGTATCCTTAGCATAGTAAATCGCTACTGATGCAAATTGTAAAATATAATTATACGGAGAGTCCTTTACAACCCCACTCACTGTGCCAGCCAAGGTAGAGTCCAGACTTTGCGCCTTTATTGATCTTGGTAAGGCTATCAATAGTAATAAATAGTAACAAATAATCAACTTAATATTTCTCATTAACCAAATCTCCGTTTTAATCTTAACCGTATAAGTACAGGGTTACTTTTCTGGTTTTGTGTTTTAAAATAAGTACTTAATACCGGATCAGTTTCCCACCGTTTATTGGCTAGATTCTTGATCGTATTATACAGTGCAAAAGACGGAATCGAAACATATAAATAATTCTCCTCTGATCCAACGACTAAAGCACCTGCAGTAAATATTGGAATAGAGTAACTAAGACTATCTGGACTTATTTTACCAAGAGAAAATAAATCACTATTTTTAAAATTAACTAAATATACATCTTTGGGTCCTGACATATTATATTTTACACAAGAAAACGAAAGCCAGTCGTTCATCTTTTGGAAGTTAGTTAAATAACTTACCTTATCTCTATGATTTGATAAATACTCATTGCTTTTAGACCTGTTCCCTATAATTACAGTATCCTTATAGAATTCCTGATCAAGCGTTAATGAAGCGGGCAATAGAATTTTATGGGATGAGAGAGTACCATCCTTATAAAAATTGTAAATAACATTGTCATATAATCGATTCCAGAGTGACCCATTGGTGGAAATAGTCTGGATGCCATAATTGTTAGCCCAGCTTTTATTAAACACATTTGTTGAATCAATCTTTACAATATCAGAAAGAATTGTTTCAAAATTTTTTACTGTATGAAAAGTAAATTTTGTAGAAGATCTACCTCTATAATTCGCAAATACTGTTGTTGTACTATCTAGAAAAGCGAAAGATGAGCTAAGATTATCAAAGATGGTATTTAATTTAATAGATTGTACCAATTTACCGTCTGGGTTAAAAATAGCCAAATATTTGGTAGGTGATTTGTCCCCTAGGTCATAAATGATATATATATATTCTGAGTACTGATTAACTACAAAATTCTCTAATGAAGAAAATTGTCTTGTGGCCTCTACATTCAAATTAGGTAACACTTCAATCTTACTTCGAAATTTTCCATTTTTATAGAAAATAAATATGGCGTTAGTCGTGACGTCGTAAAACGAAAAACTAGAATTGCTTGATTGGATTCTCTGGGCAATTCCAAATGTACTTTCTTTGGTAGTTTCAAGTGGAATAAAGGTAACCTCATCTACTAGTTCTGAAATAGTTCCTCCCCTAGCATATAGAGGATCAATTAGCAATCTTTGTTCTGATTGGCCCCAAGCCATTGTGTGAATAAATAACAGAAATAATAGCTTTCCTATACCCCTAATTACTGTATTAAATGTTTTTATCTCTGCCATGTTCTATTTTTTTTGTGCAAGTGATGAGTCTATCAAATTTCCTCTCAATACCAATAATAACGGGGTTTGATCCGAATTAGTCTGTACTTGAGCTGACGATTGAAACAGCCCGATTCTAGAAGAGTCATATCGCAACAGAATTATAGAAGAATCCTTCGGCCTCACAGGATCTTTTGAATACTCTCCAACAGTACAATGGCAATCGAGATCTACTTTTTCAATATACAAATCCTTGTTTCCCATATTATAAATAACAAACCTGCCGACCACAGGAGTCTTGACAGTCTGAATTCCAATATCAATTATTGTTTTAGGAACTCGGATTTCGGTAGTGTTTATTTCTAAATTACTATTTTCTTTATTTCTTTTATAAAGAATAGAAATAGTCGTTATCAATAACGTCAAAACAGCAAGAATTAAAAGAACGGCTCGCATGGCATTAAAAGGATTTAAGCTTATAAAAAATAACAACAGGGTTATCACTACTTTTTTGATCCAATATTTTTTCATACAAACCCGGTATTTGCGCTTGTACTATTTTTTTATTCCCGATGATCCATTTCTTTAACTCGCGCATATATGTTACAGTCATTAATGTGTCATGGGATTGAAAAATATCATAATGAAATAGAGAGTTTAATGGACTACTGGAATCTATTTTAGCAATATATTTAGAATTGATATTATAAAATGCTTGCTTTAGTAATCCACCTTTTTCAATGAAATTGAAGCCAATGAAATCGGTTCCTATCACTAACGACTTTCCTAAATGTGAATATTTGTGAATATTTGAAACCAAATCATTGACTGATTGAAATGCTTTAGGCAAGTTGTCTTTCCCAAAAGAAACAAAAAAACATTTCCTCCCTATTGCACTATTAGATAGTGAATAAAAAGTATTAGTCAAAGGTGGATTAAAATAAAGTGAGTCTTGACATACATAAATGCCCCCGGTAAAACCGATTCGAGAATCTATATTAGCCGGCAAATCGAAAAAAGTATCCTTAATGGTATTATTTGAATCGATTTTAGCAAGATTGTAGTTTCGCATTTCTTCTTCTCCACCATGATTGAGGTAATAATAATAGGTGTTAGCGTTTTCAATGCCTAGAGCACTTGCTCCATTTGCTAAATGAATCTCACGAATAAAGTTACCTTCTACTGAATATTCATAAACTGTTTTTGCAGGAGAATTACATAAAACATAAATAGAGTTTCGAAATTTATTGTAAGCTATATCAGCAATTTTTCGATATCGACCTTTTTTAATTCCCAAACCTCCCATATCATATTGATATTTTCCTGAAAGATCAAAGACTTTAATTGAAGAATGTCTAATATCTATCGTATAAATCATCTTATCATGAAGAAATAACTTATCGATAATCTGTTGCGAAGTAACACTATCATTCGCCGCCAAACTAACAAACCAAATAGTATCAATTACAGTATGCAAAGAACGATACTTCTGGAATTCATCCAGATTTATCTGAACCGGCTTTGCACTGTTTATTGGACTATGCTTTGGTCTTTTATTTTGACAAGCAAAAAATATTAAAACAACTAAGAAAATTGGGAGAAGTCGCATATTAATATAAACAAGCATATGCAAGATTTTAAGTTGCATATGCTTTAGTTTAGTTAAAAAACTCAGTTAATTTCAATTGTTGTTCACGCCATCAAATTTAAATCCGCTTCAAATTTTAAGATTTAAAACAACAAATCAAAACTTAAGGGCATGGGGTAGTTGGCGTACAATCGGATGTTCCTTCATCTGTACATACCTGAAGTGTTGATGTAACTTTGCCATCTGTATAGCAATACCATGGTGATGGCCCTTTAAACACTGGGAGAACACGAGCCTCCGCTCTGTTAATTGGGCAGAAGTTGCCTTTCGAGTCAAACGAAAAATTCAGGAAAAATGCAATCGCAAATAGAAGTGCCGTAGCGATGTTCAACTTTTTTTTCATTTTGTTTTGTTTAATTTAATTAAAAATACTTTTATTTTAAGCACTATAGGCTTTAGATGCATAGCAGGTCGTGTGTACATCACAAACTTTACTACACTTTCTTTAATGAAAGTAGTTGTATTATAAATACCCCGCAATAGGTGATATCACTGCATTTTTAATTTAAACTATTAACAAAGTATTTTATATAAAGTAGAGATCTTTTTAATACATTCACATTCCCCTCCATAAGCTTATCATAGTAAAACCTAAATAATCATTATGATTACTATTGCCCTAGCGGAGGATCACGCCCTTACATTAAAGAGGTTTGTAGGTTATTTTAAAGATTTCAAAGACTATAAAGTTGTTGTAGAAGCCACAAATGGTTATGATTTAATCCTTAAATTAAATTCTCTTAAGCAATTACCAGATATTGTTTTGATTGATATCAATATGCCAGTTATAGATGGAATGGCTGTTTGCTATTATTTAAAAATAGAACATCCTTCAATTAAGTTAATAGGGCTTTCAAATTATAGTGACGAAAACTGTATTGAGAATATGATGTTAAGTGGTGCTGATGGTTATATATTAAAAGCTGCTGCAGAAAATGTTTTACAAGATGCAATTGAAACAGTTCTAAGTAATAACATATACATAGATACAAGAGTAAAAACTGATAAACAACGAATAAATGATGTGTTAGCAAGGAGAAAAGAAAGATTATCGACTGAAAACGTTTTTAAACTTACTAAAAGAGAGAGGACTTTTATTATGCTTAATGCTACATCTCTTTCTTATGAACAAATAGCCGAAACTATGTTCGTAGAAACCAAAACTATTCATTCATATTACGATAGGGTTTCAAAAAAATTAGATTTGCACAACAGACAATCAATAACACTTTTTTCATTACAAAATGGGTTAGCGGCGTTAGCCCGCTATCAATAGGTTCGTTCTAACTAGTTAGGCCAACTTATTTAGTTTATCATTATTAATTAAGCAAGTTTCGCTCCTTCATTCTATATCCTACAGACCAATTAGCCTGTTTTAGAAATAAATCACTCACCCCCTAGAAAGCCTTCAAAAAGCTTGAATTATTTCATGAATTATTATTTTAGATAAATTATAAAAACAAAAATTCGCCCTCCCTTATATTAACTACCTAGTTATTCTATACTTATTACAAATCTTCTTTCACAAAAATTAATTTGTATGAGTACACAAACAGAAATAAAATATTGCACATATTGCGATGCCACAATTCGTGGCAGAAGTGACAAGAGGTTTTGTAATGATGCTTGTCGTAATGCATATCATAACGAAATGAATAAAGAATCATCTACTGTGGTTCATAGAATAAACAGAAGCTTGAAACACAATAGAAAAATATTACACTCATTTCTAATACCAGAACAAGAAACGATTGAGATTCGAAAGGATATATTGTTGCTCTCTGGTTTTAATATCATGTATTTCACTCACACGATGGTTTCGGATGGTATAAATTACCATTTCTGTTATGATGTTGGATACCAAATCGTATCTGAAGAAAAAGTATCAATTGTAGCTGAGAAGAACATCGTGCACTAAAAACAAATCCCCGGCAATGTATTTTGCTGGGGATTTTAATATTCAATTTATTAACTTCTCTTAGTGACCAAATGACTCTCTGTATTGATATGTCACACCGCTAATAACTTGCGTATAGGAGAAAATAAGGGAACTTGTTGTAAGAGTTTCAATAGTAGCGTTCATAATTTGGCTACTATTTGTAGCTTGAATGACTAACATCGTTTCATTTTGAGTAAGTGACCATGTGCCTGACTCGTCCTAAAAAAACCTTACATTTTAAAAAATTAATCCTGGTATTACTTTA
>JAVHPL010000185.1:0-7969 GCA_036170555.1 Sediminibacterium sp.
CAATAGGAACACCAAGTGCGTTGGGATCATCAGCATAAGGCTTTGCAAAAGTGCGTACTAAATTGAAGTAGCAAAGTGCTCTTATTGCATAAGCTTCCCCTTTATATTGGTTCACATTTGCATTACCAGCAATAGTTGAATTGATGATATTATTTGCTCTAAGAATGACATTATAACCAGCAGCCCAAATACCATTCACATTTCCGTCAGTAGCAGTTACCCCTTTGGAATCACTATAATCGTTGAAGAAAGTATACCGATTGGTATTTAGCGTAGATTGATACGCATTATCTGCCATGATATCACCTATAATTGGTAAAGATCTACCATAAAAGTCTACATTTCTTAATCCAGCATACGCTCCAAATAAAGCAACACGTAAGTCTGCTTCTGTGGCCAATGCTTGAGCAGGAGTAAGTGAAGTTGGAGGAACCAATTCAACAAAGTCCTTTTTACAAGATGATAATACTGCCAATAAAATAATTATTGGAAATATTTTAAAACTATAATTTTTATTCATAAAAAAGTATTTATTAGATTAATCTGTATTTATTTAGAAAGTAATATTTAATCCTACGGTTACTGTTCTTGGAATAAATACATTCAAATTAGAAGTACTGTTTGTACCTTGTTCAGGATCAAATGCAAGATTTTTGTCTTTAACCCAAGTGAACAAATTGGTACCTCTTACATAGAAATTAACGCTAGATAATTTTGCTTTTTCAATAACAGCTTTTGGCAAATTGTATCCAACCTGTAACTCACGCAATCTAACAAAATCTCCTTTTTGTAAAAAGAAAGTGGAACTACTTTGAGCGTTTCTATTTCCACCATATACATATTTAGGCATATCGGTAATATCCCCAGGTTTTTGCCAGCGTTCAAGTTGACGAGCAACTTTATTAAATGCGGCTCCAAATCCAGAACCTGTATAATAGCCACCCCAGTTATCATATACATAGTTGCCATAGTTATAATAAAACTGGGCACTTAAAGTGAATCCTTTAAAAGTTAAATTAGAACTTAAAGATCCAAAGTATTTAGGCTGAGCAGTACCCGCTAATATGCGTGCAGCAACTCCAGGATAAGAATTGGTTTTAGTATTGTGTGTATTGTCTGCATACCATTGTGGATCTCCGTTCACAGGATTTACTCCTGCCCATTCTCTCACATAGAAGGTGTTTAAAGCTACTCCTTGTCTTATTAAGAATAATCCATTGATGATATCATTTCCATCTGGAAGGGATACCACAGTATTTTTATTATGAGCAAAGTTGAAATCTATTTCCCATCTAAGATCTTTTTTCAACACAGGAACTACATTCAATGCAAATTCAACACCCTCATTTTGCATACTACCTATATTTCTTGTTGCAGATGCAAAACCAGAAGTTCTAGATAAAGGAACTGATAACAACAAAGAAGAAGATGTCCTTTTATAATAATCAGCAGTTAAGCTAATTCTATTTTTTAACACACTTACATCAATTCCCACGTTAAATGGTTTGTTTAATTCCCATGTTAAATTAGGGTCGCCTACATTGGCAGGTGCACTACCAGGCAATTGGTTATAATTAAATCCATACCCATATAAAGGCAATGCATCATAGTTGCCAATAGCTGTGTTGCTTCCGTTTACGCCATAAGAACTGCGAAGTTTTAATTGGGTAATGAAGTTAACATCTGCCATGAATTTTTCCTTGTCTACATTCCAAGTACCACCTACAGACCAGAAATTACCAAACTTATTATTTGCACTAAATTTAGAAGAACCATCTCTTCTAAAACTTCCAGATAGTACAAATCTATTTTGATAATTGAAGTTAGCCGTAGCAAATTCTGAAGCAAAAGAATATTCAGAAATAGTAGCAGATGCCGTAATTGGAGTTGCACCTGATGCTGGATAAGTTAAGGAAGTAGTTGGAGGAAATTCATTTGAACGAAGTGAACCAAAATATCCAGCAGATTTTTGTGCTTCATACCCTATTTGAGCGTTTAATGACAAATCACCGCCCTTGGTAATATTTTGCTGTAAGTCTAAGGTATTGGTCCAAACCCAGTTAAAATAACGGGTATAATATGAGAATGCTCTACCATTAGTAGCAGCTCCATCACCATGCAATGGATTATTGTACTGATCTTCTTCCAGAATATTATAATCAGCACCATACTGACTTCTAAACTTTAAATTATCTAGAATTTTATATTCTACAAAAGCACTTCCACGTAAACTTGTTTGTCTAAGAAAACGCTTATCTAACTCAGTTAATGCAATGGTATTATGTAAACCTCCCAAAGTTGAACTAACTAAATTCCAACTTCCATCTGGGTTATACGCTGTTCTGGTTGGTAATAAGAAATAGGAAGAAAGCACTGGATTACCAAATGCACCACCTGCTAAAGGAGCTCTTTGGCTTACAGATCCAATATTTAAATTAAATCCAATGGTTAATTTGTCAGTTGCTTTATTGGTAACTCTCACATTACCGTTAGTTCTAGTAAGTTTTGAATTGATGGTTGTACCATCTTGTAGAAAATGACCAGCAGAAAGGAAGAAAGTGGTTTTATCATTTCCTCCTTCAGCACTAATATTAAATTGTTGTTGATTTCCTGCACGAGTGGTATTATCTAGCCAATTAAAATCTACTCCATTCCCAAGACCAAGTGCAGTTAATTGAGAACTTACTACTCCAGCAGAATACCCTGCATTCACCAACCCTTCACGAGTAAGATCTAAATATTGTTGTGCATTTAAAGGCTTGTATTTAGCATTTTGATAAGCAGTATTGCTTTGACCAACTTCTGTATCAAATCTAAATTTAGTTTTTCCTGCTTTTCCTTTTTTAGTAGTAACTACAATTACGCCATTTGCAGCGCGGCTACCATAAATAGACTGAGAAGCGGCATCCTTTAATACAGAAATACTTTCTATATCATTGGGGTTAAGTGTGCTAAGTAAGTTACCTGTTGTTTGTAAACGAGAAGCATTTTCCGTATTTACCGGAATACCATCAATAACCCATAATGGGTTTGAACTACCATTTACAGAACTAATACCACGAATAATGATATTCTGTGAAGCACCAGGTTGTCCGGAAGCAGCTACAGATTGTAAACCAGCAACCTTTCCTTGTAAAGCTTTATCCACAGAAGAAAAGGGACGGCTTTCAATATCTGCACTTTTTAATGTTGCCACAGATCCAGTTAAATCTGATTTCTTTTTGGTACCATACCCTACAACCACCACTTCTTCTAAGTTTTCAATTGTAGCGTTAAGTGTAACGTTCAGGTTGTTGTCTTTAGAAATTTTCACTTCTTTAGTGCCCAAATTCAACGCACTAACAACTAATTCTTTAGCAGTAGTGGGAACTACTATACTAAAACTACCATCTTCTTTAGTAGAAGTACCCGTTTTAGTTCCTTTCACAAGAATAGAGGCCCCAACCACGGGTTTGCCCTTTTCATCCATAATCTTTCCTGTGATCGTTCTATTTTGCGCCTGTAGCTGTAACAGGGACAAAAACATACACAGGAACACTGTGACTAGTTTTCTCATAATTCAGTTTTTAATTTTAAGTGCACGAAATTAGTTAAGGTTTTTTTAATATTAACAAATAATGTGCAAATTTTGTTTTCGAATTTTATTACGTAGGCATCAAATGTTAAGAAAACGCTGCATTTTTCCATACCCACATTATAGCTAGAAGTTGTAAAAATGGCTAAATTGACCTATTTATTTGCGTAAGAAGCTGATAATCAATACTGGCAACAACACTAAATTTGTGATGGTTCCTATCACTAATGTTAAAGAGGTAAGCCATCCCAAGGCATTTGTTCCTCCGAATTCGCTGAAACAAAATATGATAAAGCCCGAAATAAGCACTAAAGATGTGTAAATAATACTTATACCTGTATGTTTAATGGTTTGAACAAGGGTTGGATTCACGGCTCCATGGTGCATGGGAAGCTCTTGCTTAAAATTGATAAGAAACCGAATGGTTACATCAATTACAATACCTAAAGCAACACTAAATACTAAAACAGTGGATGGTTTTAAAGCAATCCCTGCCCAGCCCATTACACCAGCAGTAACAATTAGGGGCACTAGATTAGGAATAAGAGAGCAAATTAAAATTCGAACAGATCTGAATAAATAAAACATGCAGATCGTGATGAGTAAGAATGCCCAAAAAATACTTTCCTTTAATCCTTTGATGATAAAACTAGAGCCTTCTAAAAAACTTACGCTACTTCCTGTAAAGCTTACTTTGTAATGGGTGGTATCGAAAATTTCAGCAGATTTTTTTTCGAATTTTGCTAACAACAGGGGCAATTTCACACTACCCATATCTTTCATATTAACCGTAATTCTAGCTTTCTGATTATTGCTATCAATGAAATTATGTAATAGCTTAGTTAATGGTGTTTGTTGTTTATTATTCGTTTTATTTTTTGGTTTTAAATATGGGCCCATAAATGCCAAATCAGATTCATAAGGTATGGCATAACTTAAACTATCTCCATCATAAAAAGCTTGTTTGGCAAATTTCAATCCCTCAACAAATGAAAGAGGTCTTGCAGTTGACGTATCTGCTGCAATAAATGAAGCAAACTCATCAATTTTAGCAATGGGTTGTGTTGAACGCAACAGACCATTTTTTTTCTTTGTATCAATCACAATTTCCAAGGGCATTACTCCGCCAAAATTGGTTTCAAACCATTTTAGGTCAGTATAAATTAGGTCACCTTTTGGTAAATCATCTACTATAAATCCTTCACTTTTAATTTTAAAAATTCCCATTACAGAAACTAGTATAACTACAAGAGTTACTCCATATACCAAACGAGCATGATGAAATGCCCATCGTTCTATACTCACCAATACTTTTGCTAAAAAAGCATTGTCTAAATAATGCATTTGTTTAGGTTTGGGAACGGGTAAAATACTCAATACTGGAGGAATAAAAATTAAAGAGATAAAAAACAAAAGCAAAATATTAATTCCTGCCACCATACCAAACTCTTTCAAGAGATCACTTTTGGTAAGAGCAAACACTGCAAACCCAATAGCAGCAGCTATATTACAAAATAAAGTAACAATACCCATTCTTCCTACCATAGCAACCAATGCTTCATTTTTATTACCCAATTCTCTATAAGATGTGTGGTATTTATTTAAAAAATAAATGCAGTTAGGGATACCAATAACTACTACTAATGGCGGTATTAAAGCAGTTAATAAAGTTATTTTATAGCCTAATAAAACCAATGTTCCTAAACAAAATACTACCCCCATTCCTACTACCAGTAAACTCATGATCATGGCACTCAATGAACGGAAAAAAAGCAATAGAGTAATAGCGGATAACAACAACGAACCAATTAAAAACCAATTCATTTCACGCTTAATTCTATCCCCAATTACGGTTCGTATATAAGGCAGCCCACTGATATGCAAACGAGTATTGGTTGTGGTTTCAAACTGTTTGGTTATTTCAATGATATGATTTATTAAGATAGATCGATACTTATTATTAATAGTATCTTTATCTACACTTACAGCCATTAAATACGCATTGGTTAAAGGGTTGTACAAAAGAGACTGATAGAAAGGTAAATTTTGAAAAATTGCTTTATCGTTGTTTAATAAAGCTTGCGATTGATAAGGAGAATTGAATATTTTTTTTGCAATCAATTGTTGGTTAAGGGTATCATTTACTAAATTAATGGCTTCGGGGATACTTAACACATCCGTTACCCCAGGTACCCCTTTCAATTGATGGTGCATTGCTGCCACTGCATTAAAAAAACCGGTATCGAAAAACTGCTTTTTCTCCAACCCTATTACTAAGGTATTGCCATCAGATCCAAATTGTTTTAAAAAATTTTGATAGTCTATGTATTTAGGATTGTCGGTGGGTAAGGCCCTAGTGAAATCGTAGCTCAGTTGTACTTTGCTAGCCTGCCAGCCCATAAAACCAGTTACCATTGCAAGAAAAATCAATAAAATAACCCTATACTGTAAAATAACTCGGCCTGCCTTATACCACATGTAATTTAATTAAGGTGCAAAGAAACTAAAAAACGCTAACTCCTAAAGGGATTTCTATATTCTAGATCTTAACGGTGATTTAACGGTATTTTTTGTAGTACTGCATGTAGTTCTAGCTATTAGCTAACAATTAGCGTACCTTTAAAGCTGTCCAATAATACCATGACTAAGCTTGGCCCCCCCATATTATTCAGGTTTATTTTCATGTTCATAAGTGCAAGCAGTTTTGCTCAATCATCTAGCACTTATTGTTCCAATACGGCCATGGTTCCTGTTTTTAAACAAGATTTTGGAGTATCAGCCAATTCTACCGCTTCCTCATCCGCCGCACTAGGATCTACCAATTATAATTTTGGAAATGTAAGTTCAGATGGAAACTATATTGTTACACCCAAAGTAGACAATGCCAATAAAGCAGATTGGACCAAGGGGGGCGATCATACAGGTAACCTTAATGGAAATATGTTTTTAGTAAATGCAGGTGGTGGTAATTCTATTTTTGTTCAGGAAACCGTTACGGGTTTATGTGCAGGATCTAGTTATAGTTTTTCTGCCTGGATTGCCAATGTAAATACCAATTTAACTAAGAATATTTGTGGTAGTGGATTAGTATATCCAAAAATCACTTTCAATATTAGAGATCTTTCCAACGCCATTATAGCAACTTACACTACAAATATATTACCACTCTCTCCTGTAAATGGGCCTGTAAACTGGCAGAAATATGGTTTTCAATTTGCACTTCCTGTAAATACTGGATCACTTAAAATTGAAATCGTAGATGCATGGGGAGGCACTGCTGCGTGTGGTAATGATGTTGCCATGGACGATATTTTGTTTGAAGCATGTATTCCACAAATAACTGTTTCTCTTACGAGTGGTTCAAGTGATATATGCACAGGTGCAACATCTAATTTAACAACTACTTTAATCAATAGTCCTTATAGTAACCCCGCTTATCAATGGCAAAAAAGCAATGATGGTGGAACTTCTTGGAATGATTTGGGAAGCCCAGGAAATGGATTAAACCAATTTAGTATCACCAACGCAAAAATATTAGATGGGGGGCTGTATCGGGTGCATGTTGCTCCAACAATTCCTAGTTTAACCAATGAAACATGCAGCGCACATTCCAATGAAATAAATTTTACAATTAACCCATTACCCCAATTATTACCAAGTACCAATGCTCCTATCTGTTCTGGGAATAATTTATGGTTTAACGCCAATCCTAGTGGAGGATCTGGCGTGTATAGTAGTTATAATTGGACTGGGCCCAACGCATATTTATCATCTGAGGCAAATAACTCCATTACTGCTGCAAAAACAATGGCCACAGGCAATTATATAGTTCAAGTTACCGACAGTAAAGGCTGTAGCGATACAGCCGCATTGTATTTGAATGTAGACAGTACACCTACACTAAAAATAATTGCATTAACAGATACCATTTGTTCAGGATCAACTACTTCTGTAACTCTTAACAGCAGCGTATTAAATAGCGCCTTTTATTGGAACGCTTCGGTGCAATCAGGAAATATTGCAGGTGATTTATCATCCATTAATCCAGAATCAACAGGCATTAAACAAAATATGCTTATCAATAATGGTATAAGTAATGGAGTAGTAAAATACAGTGCCTATGCGCAATCTGGAACTTGTGTAAGTAACTCAATTGATACAACTGTTATCGTAAATCCAGTTCCCAGTATTGCAAACGCAGGGGCTGATATAACAATTTGCAGTGGATCACAAGCCAGCCTTAATGCCAATGTTGCACTTGTTGGTAAAGCACAATGGAAACAAATTAGTGGGCCTAATATCATTCAGTTTGCCGATAGCTCAATAGCCAACACCACCATGAACAATTTAGTTCCTGGCAATTACATGTTTGAATGGAGCATTCAAGGAACACAA
>JAVHPL010000186.1:0-1857 GCA_036170555.1 Sediminibacterium sp.
GACTTTTCAGCTTCTCCATATCTAAAAGCAATTACGGGAGTAGATTTGTGTCAAATACCAGGAATAAGTGATGTCACAGCACTTGAATTTATTTCAGAAATTGGAACAGATATGAGCAAATGGAAAAGTCCAAAGCACTTTGCTGCATGGCTAAATTTGACACCAAATACAAAAATTACAGGTGGTAAAGTTTTTAGCAGCAAATTGATGAATAAAAGGAACAAAGCTGGGCAGTACTTAAGACAGGCAGCTTCAACTTTATCAACAAACAAAACACCCATTGGTGATTATCATCGCAGAATGAAAGGAAAGCTTGGCGGAAGAGGTGCAACTTTAAATACGGCTCACAAATTAGCAAGAATTATTTATACCATGTTGCTCAATAAAACCGAATACAATGTGATGATGGTAAATGAGAATCACGAGAATTACAAACAAGATAAGATTATGAAATTGGAAAAGCAATTAGAACGATTAAGAAAATCTGCCTAAATTTAAGATTTGTATAGTACAGTATATCTGCGTTATACAAAGAGTTATATAGGAGAGTTATATAGGAGTTATATAGGAAAATTTATGGCAATATTCAATTTGAATTTCAATTTTGTAAAAAGAGTACCCTGTAGCGGTTTTGACCACTCCAACAAAAAAACAGATAACTTTGCAAAACAATAGCGCATAAGAAACCTGTTATTTCTTGGAAGTCAGATTCCCATAAAGAGTTTGGTTCGGGGCACTTTTTTGAAATTTTAATTGGCTGTTAGGCATTTAGTCTAAACACCGTATAGGAGACCAATTTCAGATTATAAGTGCTCTTATGCGCTATTTTATTTTACAAATAGAGTAGCAAAGTTATGAAAAAAAAGTCAGAAAAAAACAGTGTAGTCAAAATGGGTACAGGTTTACCCGTATTTAATTCTCATGCCGCAGGTATTGATATTGGCGATACGATGCATTGTGTTGCAATTAGCGACGGTTTGGGTGGTCACGAAGTAAAAACAACTTCTGCATTTACGTGCGACTTGCATGAGATTGTAGATTATTTGAAAATCAACGGTATTACCACCGCAGCAATGGAAAGTACTGGCGTTTATTGGTTGTCTCTTTACCTTTTATTGGAGGAGGCTGGAATAGAGCCTTATTTAGTAAATGCTTCACATGTAAAAAATGTGACTGGACGAAAGAAAGATGACACGGATGCCATCTGGATTCAAAAGCTTCACACTTGTGGTTTGTTGCAAAAAAGTTTTCAGCCTGACACGGAAATTCGCATATTGAGGGATTATACCCGTCAACGAAAAAACTTAATTTTACTGTGTTCTGATTCGGTAAGACGCATGCAAAAAGCATTGGAGCTTATGAATCTAAAAATTCACACTGTAATCAGTGATATTTTAGGCAAAACAGGGATGCTTATGGTTAAGGCAATTTTGGCAGGAGAAAGAGATGCCGTAGTTTTGAGTAAGCTTCGTGACTCAAGAATCAAGGCCTGTGAAGAAGATATTATCAAGTCATTGAAAGGAATTTGGAGAGAAGAATATATTTTCATGTTAGAACAAGCCGTTGAGAATTACGAATTTCATCAGGCACAAATTAAAAACTGTGAAGCTAAAATACAAGCGCAATTATTGAAACAAGTTGCAATAGTGAATCATGGGGACATTTCCTGTTTGGTGGACAATTCAAAAAAAAAGAAAAATGAAAAAACTAAGGGCAAGAAAAATCAATTCGACTTTTCAGCTTCTCCATATCTAAAAGCAATTACGGGAGTAGATTTGTGTCAAATACCAGGAATAAGTGATGTCACAGCACTTGAATTTATTTCAGAAATTGGAACAGATATGAGCAAATGGAAAA
>JAVHPL010000187.1:0-48735 GCA_036170555.1 Sediminibacterium sp.
ATAAATTAATGCAACAGGTGGTAGATGTAAATACTGATTTTCGAGTGAGTGGAATATGGACATATGATTTGGCGGTATTAAAGGGGGAAGAGCTTACTTATGATTATCAGGTAAAGCTTAAAGATAGTTATGGTGAAATGCGTAAAGCTTATATTGGTGCTGATCTTGAGCATCGGGATTATTTTATAGACAATAGTAAAAAAGGAGGTAAGGATATTTATATTAAATATGGATTAGACAAACAATTAAATGTTGTTTCTCTATATCCTACAAGCGGTTCTGATTATTTGAATAGCATTAAAGTTGATCCTACTGGAAACTATTTTGCTTACTATGAAGTATTTTTAAATCCTAATGTAGGCAACTTTGTTTCAATTAATTTATATGACGTAAGCCAGCCCAATCAAATTTATTCCCTTACCGACCAATCAAAGTATCCTCAATTACTTGGAAAAAACTACATAACTGCAAAAGAAAATATGGATTATTTATCTGCAAAAGCCATTGTAGATTTTAAGGCCGAAACCAAACGTAAAGAAGATATTGCTATGGCTGAGGAAGAGAAAAAAAGGGTAATCGCAGATGAATTAGCTAAAAAGGCAATGGCAACAAAACAAGCCGAATTGGCTGTTGAACAGAAAAAACTTAAAAATCGTCAATTATACAAGAAAGAATACGATTCATTACAGCTTGAATTCACTAAAGTGAAGGATGAGATTCAGGCTATTTATGACAAGGATATTAATTGGTTTAAACAAAAAAATTATCTAGCTATTTTAAAAAGTAGAAAATGGGATTTTACTTTGCAATATAAAAGATCTGTTAAATATAGTGATCAATATCTTGCATCAGAATACAGTTTTTCAATTAAGCATGAACTTGAATTTAAAGACAATGGATCTAATTCTTTTTATGTGATTTGCAACAGTACTTATGCTGTACCTGCAGTTTCTTTTGATTACGGTAATAAAGGAGATATACTACATAACACTAATAAAATTTACTTAAACGCTACATATGGATATGTAACAGTAAATTCTAACGATAATAAATTTAAAATAGAACAGCATACTTTTCCTATTCCCATTAAACCATTGCCTACTAAACCATTTGACGATAAAGATGCTGAATTAAATGATATAAGAGCTGAATGGATTTTACCAGAGGAACTATATATACGAAAAAGATCATTCTTATTAAATATGGATGCTACTTATCATATTCAGTTATTGCTCTTAGAAGAAGATGGCATTCATTTTCGTAAAGTTGAATCAATCACTTCAGATTATGAAGGTAAATTAAAAAATAAATCATACGATTTAGCTGGCTTAATAGATCGGTTAGAGAAAAGGTAATAAATATGGAAGGCATGCTTTCATTATTATAATAATCTTTGATACCTAATTTTATTATTACTTACTTTCTTAAATCAGATTTATATCTAAACGCGATAATAATCTGCTTTCCATTCTTTAATGGCTTCTTTGATGGCTTTATTGCTCATTTGTTCATTGATGGCTCTTTCTGCTAATTGTGGAAATTCACTATCAGGGGCAAATCGCAAAGCAATGATTTGAGACATTCTTAAATTGCTATTCAACAGTTTTCCTGTTAATATAAAATGTCTTAAATTTTCTTCTGCTCTAATTGCTCGGTCTTGAGCTTTTAAAGCAAAACTTCTGAATATGAACAATCCCATGAGTAAAGCAATACTAATTAGTACTAGTATAATTCCAAGATTTATATTACCATCGGTTTTAATTGCATGAATACATTGCGAAATAGACATTACTAAAATGGTAACTACCACAGAAAATAATCCATAATGAAAAATGGGAACTATCTGTGCATGGTTGGTAATGTTTTGAGGTTTTTTAGCAGGCATTTGTAGTATTTTTATACCTGAATATAGCACTAAATTGAATTGCTTTTTAATTTAGTTTTTCTTTTTATCAGCAAATCAATAACCAAAACAAGTACTAAATAAATTAACATCAAATATGGTAACCACAATACCAATAGAAATGCAAATCCATGGCTATTACTAGCTTCTGCCCCAAGTAAATGGTCTATTAATTTGTAAGAATAAAAAAAACAAAAATACATCGAATAAGGAACTAAAAAGCTTCCTAATAGCATAATCCAATTGATCCAGATTGTAGAATATTTTTTTCTAAATTTTACTAAAAGTATAATATGAAAGGTTGCTAGTAATAAACCAACAATTAAAATAATTCCTAAAGGGTCTAGTATAATGAGTATTTTAGCTAGGGTATGGATGGGTGGGGTGTAACTTATTTTAATTATATCAGTAGGTAGTGTATTCAATTTCCATGTTGCTGATTTACCTATTTCTCCTTCAATTGGATTGCCTAAATTTGTAGTAATATTTTTTTGTTTACCATCTTGAATAATCAATAGTGACCATTTTTTCAAAGATGTGGAATATTTTATAGGTTCTAAGGAATACCGAAAGCTATATTCTTTTATCCATTTTGTATAATTAGTCCATGTATTAGCCGTATAGGCTACATTTATTTTATGAATTCCTTTTTTAAAATTGGTTTTAAAATATATAAAATCAGCTAAATGATATAATTTATTTTCAAAATCTCCCCAGTGAATATTAATATATGTATTGCTGTCATTTGTATGATAGAAATATTGGTTAAATTGGTGAAATTGATCCTCTGTTGGTTTAAATATATAATTAGGTATTTCTTTAGTTTCTATTTTTTTGCCATCTGCCCATAGGGTAAATTCATCTGAAATATCTTTTGATAAAAATAGTAATGGTATTTGAATATCATCGTTCTCCGTTTTAATAATATATTCAATTGTATATTTTGCTGTGTTAAAATTTGAACTGATATGAATCGTTATATTTTCTTCTAAGATGGAAATATCTTTGCTACAAAGGGGGCTAGCATTTTTTGAACCCTCACTTATAGTAGAATTTATATTTGCCAATACAATTGTAGTAAAAAAGTTGAATAATACTATGAGCTTGAGTTTAATTTGCATGGGTTCTTTATTTGATATCTTTCTATTTAGTGTATGATGATAAACGCATGAACTTTATTATTAAATTCTATCACTTACAAAATTAAAAATAGTTGTTTTTGCTTATGAGATACATACCCTGAAAAGGGTATGTAATGAAGTTTAGTAAATGGGAATTTAAAATAATCATTCATGATGAATATTGCAGAAAATACCCTACTGCGGGTATATAGGGTTCATTAAACAGATTTACCTTTGAAATAAATTAATTATTTTATGAATAGGTTTATTGCTATTTCAGTTTTCTTATTAATAAGTTGTTTATTAAATGCGCAAGCCCTCAAGAAAAATATGCCAACACACAGTAAAATTGGGCAAACCACTAAGAAAAAACTATCTGATAGTACATTATATAAACAAATACAAAAGCTGATTACAGAAAGTAAATATGAAGAGGCAATTAAAATTTGTAATGTATTGCATGCAAGAAACGTAAAAGATTCAAACGTAATCTTAGTTCGCAGTTCTCTAAAAGCTCGTTTAGGTAAAGATGATGAAGCTATTGCTGATATTAAAAAGTTTATTTTAAATAAAGATACTGCTGCAAATATCATTTCTTATTTGCCCATATTAGCTGAATTTAACAAAAATGAAAAATCCGGAGAGCTATATTACAAAGCGGCAATAGCGTATTCACCCAAATTAGGGTTGCCTTATTTTTTTTATGGTGGTGAATTATCAGACAAAGGGGAGCATGCGAAAGCACTTGAATATGCCAATATTGGGTTCCCTTTATTATCCAAATTTGAAAGGCAAAACTTTATTTCTAGCTATGCGAAGTTATTTTACGCTGCTAATTTTAAAAATGATGCATATAAGATTTTAGATAGTGTCATTAAAATCAATTCGAACGATGTTGAAGTTAATACAACGTACTTATTTTTTTTACGGGAAGATCAACGTTATGAGGAAGCTATCTCCATGGCAGATAGGCTTTTTGCAAAAGATAGTGTAGAAGACTATTTATTTGCACGCTTTAGAATTTATAAAAAAATGGATAATTCAATAATGATGTGTAAGGATGCAGCTTTGTTGGAACATTATTTTAAAGGGTATGATGGATTAGCTTTACAAAGTAAATGTGTAGATAAGAAAGCTGAAATATTTCCTACATCAACTACCAGTTATGTTTATCTTGTAGAAACTCCCAAAAGTGTATATAATTTTACAATTACTAATCCTAAAGTAGCAATGGATAGTGGAATATCATTTAATTGGAAGATGGGTATACCTGTTAATAAAGAAGGTAAAGTAATCATTTCTAAAGAGGCTGTTAACTCGGCTTATGCTCAAATAAATACTTTTGGGGCAAAAGGTGTTTACACAACCGATAGAACTTCTGTTTGGATAAGTAATGCTGTTTATAATCAAATTAAAATGGATGGCAAAACATTCATTAAATCGGGTAATGATGAAGGTAAAACATTTTTGGTTGACAAAAATGTAGAAAACTTATCCGTAGAATCTATTATTGATATGGATTATGAAACTAATTTCAGAGTGGGTTGGGTAAACTTAATTCATATTAAATCGGAAGATGGCATAGAAGAATATTGGATAAATGATGATCCTAAAAACCCCATCATTGTTAAAATGATTTTAGCGCCTTTTAGCATAACCTTAAAAGAAATTAAAACCAAGTAATTATGAAATATCTATTCTTGTTACTTTCCCTGTTGGTTATTGAATCTTCTTGCAATAATAAACCTACTATTATTCATAGTAAAAATATTCCTTCTAGTGCTGAAGAACATGAATTAGAACGAAAGCGAATATTATTGCAAGAAAAATTCCGTTTCACCGATTTGTACGATTTTACGGAAGGATTAGCTGTATTTAAAACAGATTCTAGTGTTGGTGCAATTGATACTACTGGCAAAATAATTTTTTCTATAGATAGTGCCATCTCTCTTAGCCCTTTTAAATTTGGCTATGCAGTATTAACTTACGGAGGTGAAAATGAGTTAAAAGCTTTTGTAAATAATGCCGGAAAAATTGTTTATAAAGCATCAGATCACGGTTTTACTTTTATTGATAATTTCAATCAATTTGGTTATTCATTGATCATTAACCAGCAAAATCAACGCGGAATATTGGATACTAATTTCAGTATTATATTAGCTCCCAAATATGATGATGTTTTTGTAATTGGTAATAATCGGTTTCAAGTACTTAAAAATAAACAGTCTGGTATTGTAGATTCTACACATAAAATATTGGTAGATTTTGTGTTTGATAAGATGGAATATTTTACTGATGATCTTAAAATGATTTGTTTTAAAAATGATCATTGGGGAATATATGATTCAATGGGTAAATTGATTCATTTGTTTGATTGTGATGAATTAATTTATTCAGGTGATCTTATTGCAATGCATAAATGGAACAATAACCACGTTAATCAATGGGCACTTGTTGATACATCTGGTAATTTCGTAGTTCCTTATGGCAAGTATAGTGATTGTAGTTCATTTAGTAATGGATTGGCAATGGTTTACAATGAAGTACATGATGCTAAAGACGCATCAAAATATAGTGAGCTAATTGGATTTGTTAATAATACAGGTAGGGAAATTATACCCTTACAATATGAAGATGGTTTTTCTTTTAGGGAAGGGTTAGCCGCAGTAAAGAAAAATAATAAATGGGGGTATATTGACACTTCGGGAAAAGTAGTGATAAACTTTTTGTTTGATCAGGCAGGTAGTTTCTATAAAGGGTATGCTGAAGTAAAACAAAATGGTAAAAATAAAATGATTGATCAAAAAGGAGTAGAACTCAAATAATAAATTGATACTTTTTTTGTTTATTAAAAAGCCTCACAAGTTAACTTGTGAGGCTTTTTTGATTTGTACTGGAATATTAATTATTAGTAACGATACATTTCAGATTTGAAAGGCCCGTTTTTGGTAATTCCTAAATAGTCTGCTTGTTCAGTAGTTAATTCATCTAATACCGCACCTACTTTTGCGAGGTGTAAACGAGCTACTTTTTCATCTAAATGTTTAGGTAATACATACACTTTGTTCTCATAGTTTTTGTGATTCAACCACAATTCTATTTGAGCTAAAGTTTGGTTAGAGAATGAGTTACTCATCACAAATGATGGGTGACCAGTTGCGCAACCTAAGTTTACCAATCTACCTTCTGCTAATACAATTACATCCTTACCTTCTATATTGTATAAGTCTACTTGAGGTTTAATAGTATCTTTTGTATTTCCGTATTGGGCATTTAACCAAGCCATATCAATTTCAATATCAAAGTGCCCTATATTACAAACGATCGCTTTGTCTTTCATCAAACGGAAATGCTTCTCTGTAATTAAATCTCTACAGCCAGAAGCAGTAACAATGATATCGGCTTCTTTAACTGCTTCAATCATAGGTTTTACTTCAAATCCTTCCATTGCAGCCTGTAATGCGCAAATAGGATCAATTTCAGTTACAATAACTCTGCAACCAGCACCTTTTAAAGAAAGCGCAGAACCTTTACCCACATCACCGTAACCACCCACAACAGCAATCTTTCCTGCCATCATTACATCAGTAGCTCTGCGAATTGCATCTACTAATGATTCCTGACAACCATATTTATTATCAAACTTAGATTTTGTTACAGAATCGTTTACATTAATTGCAGGAATGGGTAAAGTGCCTTTTGCCATACGCTCATATAAACGGTGAACGCCAGTAGTAGTTTCTTCAGATAATCCTTTAATATGAGCTACCAATTCAGGATATTTATCAAATACCATATTGGTTAAATCTCCTCCATCATCCAAAATCATATTCAATGGACGATCTGCGCCACCAAAGAACAATGTTTGTTCAATACACCAGTCCGCTTCTTCTTGATTTTGTCCTTTCCAGGCAAAAACACCAATACCTGCAGCAGCAATGGCAGCAGCAGCTTGATCTTGTGTAGAGAAAATATTACAAGAACTCCATTTTACTTCAGCACCCAACGCCACTAATGTTTCAATTAAAACAGCAGTTTGAATGGTCATGTGTAAACAACCTGCAATACGAGCACCTTTTAATGGTTGTGATGCACCATACTCTGCACGTAGAGACATTAAGCCTGGCATTTCTGCTTCTGCTAAACGAATTTCTTTTCTGCCCCAATCGGCAAGACTTATATCAGCCACTTTGTATTTTAGGCTGAAATCAATAGATGTAGTTAATGTAGACATATATTTTATTTATGAGTGGCAAAGGTATTGTTAAGGAATAAAATTACATAATTAATTAAAAAATTAGCATAAAACACTAAATTTGACGTATTAAATAGCATAATCAATCTGTTTTATATGCCAGCTAATACAAAAAAAGCCGAATCCACTATTCCAACTCCTTTAGACGCCAAAGACCTAGCGATTTTAAAATTGCTGCAACAAAACGCCAGGATTACGGTAAAAGAAATATCCGATCAAATTTTATTGAGTACAACCCCTGTGCATGAACGCATTAAGCGGATGGAAGAACAAGGAGTGATTAAGCAATACGCAACTTTACTAGATCATTCTAAAGTTAAAAAGGGATTGATGGTAATTTGTTATGTTTCTCTGAAGCAACATGATAAAACGGCTGGTGGAAAATTTATCAAACGTATACATGAATTGAATGAAGTGATAGAGTGCTATAATATTTCTGGAGAGTTTGATTTTATGTTAAAGGTAGTTGCTGAAAGTATGGATGCTTACTACGATTTTCATGTAAACAAATTAAGCCAAGCCGAAAATATAGGTCATGTACAATCCGTATTTGTAATGGGGGTAATTAAGCAAACCCACCAATTAGTTTACTAAAGAGAAATTCCCATTATATAGTCATCCATAACAAAACCATGTTCTAGTTCCAAAACTTTCTCTTCTAACACAGTAAATCCGTGCCGCTCATAAAACTGCTTGGCGCTATTAAGTTTATTCACTTGTAAAATTAATTGTTGAGCACCTGCATGTTTAGCATGCTCAATAGCTTTATATAATAAGGCTTTTCCTGCTCCCATTTTTTGCGTATTGGGTAAAACGTACAATTTATTAAGCTTGTAAATTTTATCTCCTTCATTTGATACCGATACAAATCCTATGGTTTGGCCATCTTTTTCAAATAAATAAAAATAATGACCTGCTTCCATTTGCTTTTTTAATGATGCACTGCTGTACATTAATTCTAGCATATATTCTAACTGTTCTTTAGTTAGAATTACACCATACGTATCTGGCCAAGTTTGATATGCAATTACTTGTATAAACGAAATATCTGAGAGGGCTGCAGGGCGAATCATTATGGAATTTGTTTTACTGGCTGTTTTTTTACTGGAATTATTTTTTTCATTAACCAATGCGATGCAAACCCACTGGCTGTTCCTACAATGGCTCCCATCATAACATCCGAAGGGTAATGTTGTCCTAAATAAATTCTAGAATAGCCAACGCCTGATGCCCATACATAGGCAGGAACAGCTATATACCATTTTTTTGAAATCAAGGTAATGGAAGTGGCACATGAAAATGCAATACTTGTATGACCAGAAGGGAACGAATAATCGTTTTGAATTTTATCGGGAAATATATGGGTATATGTTGCGTAAGGTCTGGGTCTATTTACGATCCTTTTTAAAAATTGAGATGCTGAACTAGCTATTATAAAACTACTTAACACTTCTATTGATTCACGTTTTAACGTTGAATGATGGTTTATTAAAGAGATAGCAAACATTCCCAAAGGGGCAGCAATGGCAATTGGTGCTACGGAAGAAGTAAGTCCTTTAAATAAAACGCTATTTGGATTATCTGGATTTATTTTTTGTACTGCTTCAACTTCCCATGATGATTGTGCTGAAATATTAAACTTAAGAATGAATATGAATAAAACAAACCAATAAACTTTTTTCAATGGTATAATTTATAAATTTTACTAAAGTGTTTTCAAACTTGCTTCAATAGTGCTAATTCTTGCTTCTGCATCTGCTTGTTTTTTCCTTTCTAAAGCAATCACTTCAGGCTTAGCATTTGCAACAAATTTTTCATTGCTGAGTTTTTTAATTACGGAAGCTAGAAAATTATTTTCGTAGGCTAAATTTTTTAAAAGCCCTTCTTTCATAGCTACTGTATCTAACTCTTTATCTGCCTCAATAAAAAATTTATCCTTTTCTATATTAACTAATATCGTGTTGGGAATAGCTTCTGAAGTATAATTTATATGTATAGCATTTACCTGTTTCATTAAAATAGCTTCAATTTTTTTATATGCTATGGGTTGTTCTGTTTGAATATATATTTGAATAGTGTCTTTGGGCTTAATTTGATTTTTATTTCTTGCATCTCGTATAGCTGTAATTACCCTCTTTAATAATTCTCCAGCATCTAGTATTTCATGGTTCTCTTGTTTTGTTGCAAAGTAATGTTTTACACAGAGATCATCGGATTGATCATTTAATAGATGATAAATTTCTTCTGTTATAAAAGGCATAAATGGATGTAATAATTGCATCAATTGTTCAAAAAACAGAACAGTTTTATTATAAACTACTGCATCAATTGGTTGTTCAAATCCTGGTTTCACCCACTCCAAATACCAGCTACAGAAATCATCCCATACCAGTGAATACAAGGTTTTTAATGCTTCACTTAATTTAAATTGATTTAAAAGGGAATCCACTTCTCTGGCAACTTGGTTTAGCCTATTTTCAAACCAATCAACTGCTATTGCTTCAGTAGATGAATCTATACTTGCCAAAGTGTTTTTGCTGTTGGCTTTAGCAAGTTTACCTTTCCACATAGTCACCAATTTCAGCGCATTCCATAATTTATTATTGAAATTTCTACCTTGTTCTAAAGCAGATTCATCAAATAAAATATCATTTCCTGCAGGGGACGCAATCATAATGCCAAATCTTACTGCATCAGCGCCATATTGGTCTATCAATCCGAGTAAGTCGGGTGAGTTACCTAAACTCTTACTCATTTTTCTACCTTGCTTATCTCTTACTATTCCAGTAAAATAAACATCCTTAAATGGTTTTTCAAGTTTGTATTCATAACCCGCCATAATCATTCTGGCAACCCAAAAGAAAATAATTTCTGGTGCAGTAACCAACGTATTGGTAGGGTAGTAGTAATTAACTTCCTCGTTATCTTTGTTAGATAATCCATTGAATACTTCAAATGGCCAAAGCCAACTAGAAAACCAAGTATCTAAACAGTCATCATCTTGCTTAATTTGTTCTATGGTTAATTGCTCATTTTTTGTAATTTTTTTTAATTGTTCTAATGCTTCATCGGCATTGTTAGCAACAGCAAATGAGCCATCTGTTGTGTACCATGCCGGTATTCTATGTCCCCACCATAATTGCCTGCTAATACACCAATCTTTGATATTTTCCATCCAATGACGGTAAAGATTTTTAAACTTGGCAGGATGAAAATGTATTTCATCATTCATTACAGCATCCAATGCTGGATTGGATAATTTTTTCATACTTACCCACCACTGCAAACTCAGTCTTGGTTCTACCACTACATCCGTTCTTTCACTAAATCCTACCTGATTGGTATAGGCTTCAATTTTTTCAATATAATTGGCAGCCTCTAAATCGGATACAATTTTTTTACGTACAGCAAATCGGTCTTCACCAATATATAGTTGAGCGGCTTCACTCAAAGTTCCGTCATCATTCATGGTATCAATTACTTCCAAATTGTATTTTTGTCCTAATTGATAATCATTCATATCATGAGCTGGAGTTACTTTTAATGCTCCAGTTCCAAAATCTACGGTTACATAATCATCTGGAATAATTTTAATTCTTCTCTTGATTAATGGTACAATAGCATATTTTCCATGTAAATGTTTGTATCGTTCATCATGGGGATTAACACAAATAGCCGCATCGCCCAATATAGTTTCGGGCCTTACAGTGGCGATGGTAATAGTACCTCCCTCTTCTAATGGGTATTGAATATAATAAAGATTGCTTTGAACTTCTTTGTAAATTACTTCTTCGTCACTTAATGCCGTTTTAGCTTTAACATCCCAGTTAATCATTCGCTTTCCGCGGTAAATATGCCCTTTTTTATATAGATCGTTAAATACTTGAATTACAGATGCATAATAATGCGCATCCATGGTAAAAGAAGTACGATCCCAGTCTAAACTACATCCCATTTTGCGTAACTGCTGTAATATGATTCCACCATATTTTTCTTTCCATTCCCAAGCATACCCTAAAAATTCATCTCTACTTAAAGAAGATTTAGCAATTCCCCGCTCTCTTAACATGGCCACTACTTTTGCCTCTGTTGCAATAGAAGCATGATCAGTTCCTGGAACCCAACATGCATTTTTCCCTTGCATTCTAGCTCTACGGATAAGTATATCTTGAATGGTGTTGTTTAAACAATGCCCCATATGCAATACCCCAGTTACGTTGGGAGGGGGAATTACAATTGTATAGGGTTCTCTATGATCTGGTTTGCTGGAGAAATAGTCTTTAGATAACCAATGTGCATACCATTTAGATTCTATAATTGTGGGTAAATAGTTTTTGCTTAATTCCATTTTCGCCTCTAAGGTTTGTTCCTTTTATGAATAAAAATGCAAATTTAAGGAAACGCAGGGAGGGTAAGGAAAAAATGAGTGATTTTGAGCTACCAACTGGGAATTAATTCGGTTTTTTCTGTAAAAATTTCAGAAATAGTTGGGGTATAGTTAATGGTTTCTAACTCTTCTATTGTATTTTTTAGGCATATTTCTTTGCTGAAATTCAATTTTGCAGCCTGAGCCTTCGCTTTTTTCCCAATAAGCAGCGCAGCTTTTTCAGAGCTATTGCAAGAAACTATTGAAGCACTAAATAAAATAATCAACAAAACCTTGGCAGATAGAGAATACTGTTTAATCTGGTTCATTGCAGTTGAATTTGGTTGATACTTTATTTGAACGCATAAAATAACCATAAGTTACAAACGGATACATCATTTGTAACAATTTGTAACAAAATATTACAACCATTTATTATGCTCTACCAGTCCATTCCAAATAAGAGATCAACGCTACTAAGGCAAATAAAATACCAACAATTGATGCGTTTCTTGCGTTTTCACTTAAATGAAACCCAATTTTAGTTTTTTCCATGCCAGGGGGGGGGTTGGCGTAAAAAATGAAGTTTGATTAAAATTCATGTTGTTACTTTACAAATAGAAAATCTATTTCTTAACGTAATACATAAACTGAAGAGTAATTTATACCAATTAGTTTGTATTTCCTCAAAAAAGATATTAAAAATGCAGTTTGCTGTTGTAGATATAGAAACCACAGGCGGATTTCCTCAACAGCATGGGATTACCGAAATTGCTATTGTATTGCATAATGGAAAAGCCATAGAAGGTAAATTTGAAACGCTGATTAATCCTTATCAACCAATTCCACCCTTTATAGCTGGAATGACAGGCATTTCAAATGCCATGGTTGCTGTGGCCCCCTCTTTTAAGGAAGTGGCTGGTAAAATACATAATTTGTTGAAAAACAGGGTTTTTGTAGCTCATAATGTAAATTTTGATTTCTCTTTTGTGAAATATCATCTACAACAAGCTGGGTTTGATTTACAAACACCCAAACTTTGTACTATTCGATTGGGAAGAAAAGTTTTTCCTGGATTTAGAAAATATGGGTTAGGACATTTATGCCGTGAATTGGGTATTGAAATTGAAAATAGACACCGTGCTGGCGGGGATGCTACTGCTACAGCACAAATACTCGATTTGGTTTTGAAGAATAATGGCTTGCGCTTGATTAAGGAAATGTTGCAAAAAGAGAACAAAGAATATTTACTGCCTCCTAATTTACCTAAAAATTGTATAGAAAGTTTACCATCATCTCCAGGTATTTATTATTTCTACAATCGGCAGGGTAAGGTAATTTATGTGGGTAAGGCAAAACAAATTAAAAAAAGAGTGGTTAGCCATTTTTCTGGCTTAGACATTAGTAAAAAAAGGCAGGATTTTTTAAGAGAAATATACCAAATTTCTTATGTTAATTGCCCCACCGAATTCATTGCTTCTTTGTTAGAAAGTATAGAGATAAAAAGATTGTGGCCTATTTTCAACAAAAGTCAAAAGAGGTATGAACAACAATGGGGTATTTACTCCTTCGAAGACAGTAGAGGATATTTGCGATTGGCTATTGATAAAAAGCATAAATATGCTAAACCAGTTTTGTGTTTCCCAATGATGGCAGATGCCCATAGAGAATTATGGAAAATGGTAAGGACTTACCAATTAGAACCATCTCTTTGTTTTTTAAACAATGAAATGCCTACAAAATTACCAACTCCCAATGAATATAATCAATTGGTTCAACAGGCGCTTAACTCTATTGAAACGGAACAAAATAGTTTTGTTATTAAGGAGCAAGAAACAGCTATTTTAATAGAGAATGGTAAATTTTATGGAATGGGTGAAATTAACAATTGGTCATCCATTGATGAAATTAAAGCTGCGGTAACTCCTTATGCAGATAATTTAGTTATTCAATCTATGATTAAAAAATATGTAGAAAAATTTCCTTCCAAAGTATTTCAGATCAATTGATATGTTCTTAAATGGGCCTAATTATTTAATGATCGCAACCGTTATTTAACTAGTTTCGCAGCCCTTAAAATAAACAGAGATAATTATGTCATTTGCTCCATTGATTGCTGCAAAGCTAGGCTTTCGTGCTACACAGGTTGAAACCGTTTTAGGATTATTGAAAGAAGGATCTACTATTCCTTTTATAGCCCGTTATAGAAAAGATAGTACAGGAAATTTAGATGAAGTACAGGTACAACAAATTCAGGATGAACAAAAAATGATTCTTGCTTTTACAGAAAGGAAAATTTTTATAGAAAAAACAATTATAGAACAAGGTAAAATGACCGAGTTACTGCAAGCTAAAATTGACAGTGCAAACTCCTTACTAGAATTGGAAGATATTTATTTGCCTTATAAAATTAAAAGGAAAACAAAAGCAGTTGTAGCTAAAGAAAATGGACTGGAACCTCTAGCTTATTTTTTATTAGCTCAAGAAAATAATAGCCCTTTAGATGAAGCTGTAAAGTATTTTAATGAAAAAATAACTACTGTAGAGGATGCTTTACAAGGTGCTAGAGATATCATTTCAGAGTTGGTGAATGAAAATGTTGCTGTACGTGCCAAATTGAGAAAATTTTTTGAAGATACGGCTACTTTACAAAGTAAAGTACTGGCAGATAAAACAACAGAGGCGATTAAATACAAAGATTATTTTGATTTTTCCGAACCCATTCATAAAATTCCATCGCACAGAATTCTAGCTATTTTAAGAGGATTTCTTGAAGGGTTTTTAAGAATCAATATTGCCCCCTTAGAAGAAGAGGCACTATTTGATATTGAACAGGTATACATCAAAGGAATGAGTCCAGCCGCTGAACATATAAAAAAAGCTATTAAAGATGCTTATCGCCGACTGTTGCAGCCTAGTTTAGAAACGGAATGTAGAACAGCTTTAAAACAAAAAGCAGATGAAGAAGCTATTCATGTTTTTGCCGAAAATTTACGTCAACTTTTATTAAGTGCACCATTGGGAAGTAAAAGAATTTTAGCCATTGATCCTGGTTATAGAACTGGTTGTAAAGTTGTTTGCTTAGATGAAAAGGGGGAGCTGCTAAAAACTGATTTAATTTTTGTTCATGAAAACAATCGTATGGATGATAGTGAGCATAAAATAAGATCATTGGTTAAGCAATATGCTATTGACGTATTTGCTATTGGAGATGGCACTGCAGGCAGAGAAACAGAGCAGTTTATAAAAAAAATGCAATTAGGACTTCCTGTTTTTTTAGTAAATGAAGATGGGGCATCTGTTTATTCAGCGTCGGAAATTGCTAGAGAAGAATTTCCCGATTTTGATATTACCGTTAGAGGTTCCGTGAGCATTGGCAGAAGATTAATGGACCCTTTAGCAGAATTGGTAAAAATAGATCCTAAAAGTATTGGGGTTGGTCAATATCAACATGATGTAAATCAATTTAGGCTCAAAGAAAAATTAGATCAAACTGTAATAAGCTGTGTGAATGCGGTGGGTGTAAATTTAAATACGGCAAGTAAGCAATTGTTGAGTTATGTGAGTGGAATTAATGATACGGTTGCAGAAAATATCATCAGTAAAAGAAAAGAATTATCTAAATTTTCAAGTAGAGAAGAATTATTAAAAGTACCTCGATTGGGCGCAAAGGCATTTGAGCAATGTGCTGGATTTTTACGAATACCCAATGCCACCAATCCATTGGATAGCTGTGCGGTTCATCCTGAAGCCTATGCTATTGTAGAAAAAATGGCTGCTGATTTAAATTGTACTGTTGCCACTTTAATTGGGAATGAACCTTTACTTAAAACCATCAATACCAAACAATATATTACCGAACAAATTGGGGTATTGGCCTTGAATGATATTATTAAAGAATTGCAAAAACCAGGTCTCGATCCTAGAAGTGAGATAGAGCAATTTGAATTTGCCCAAATTTACAAAATTGAAGATGTAAGATGCGGCGAAATTTTACCAGGGGTAGTTACTAATTTAACTAGGTTTGGCGCTTTTATAGATATTGGGGTAAAACAAGATGGGCTAGTTCATATAAGTGAAATTGCCCATCAATACATTACAGATCCAAGTGAAATTTTAAAACTAGGTCAAAAAGTACAAGTAAAAGTATTGGAAGTTGATTTTAATAGAAAAAGAATTGCACTTTCAATAAAACAAACTCAATTAATGGCAGATCGTAAAATGCCCAATAACATTAAACAAGATTCTACAAAGCCTAATAATAAAACAACATCTAGTTTGGTTAATCAAGATTTAAGTACGCTGAATGTAAATGAAGCATTAGAAGCATTGAAGAAGAAATTTGGTAAATAAATGTATCTTCAACCATATAAATTGTTTGGTATGAAAAATATGTTCGTATTTATTGGCTTTTTACTTTGTTCTTCATTAAATGCACAAAACGTTGGGGAGCCTATTTTTAAAAATTATGGGAAAGTATTTGAAGTTCCCAATGCTGTTGATATCGTAGATACAAAAATTACGTACAAAATTTTGCTTGATATAACCACCAATGCAGGTAAGCCTAGTGATATGAATGAAATAATCGAGAATATTGCTAGAATTATGAACTTACATGCTGTTGCAGGAGTTTCCGTAAAAAAAATGAAGGTGGTAGCTGTATTTCATAGTGCTGCTGTTTTAGGGCTGTTAAAGAATGAATCGTACCAAGAAAAAAATAAGATAGATAATCCTAATTTACCACTATTATCTGCGCTAAAAGAAGCTGGGGTAAAAATGTATGTATGTGGGCAAACTTTAGCTAAAAGAAATATTGATGTTAAAAATATTAGTTCAGATGTTATGCCTGCTTTATCTGCTATAACAACCATTACTACTTATGCATCAAAGGGCTATACCATATTAAAGTATTAATTAAAATGTTTGTTTAATTGCATTATGAATAAAGAAGCTGTACAATTAATGTTACAAAAATTGAGTATTACTCAACTCAATCCAATGCAGTTAACAGCATATAATGCTATTGCTAATCATCAAAATACCTTATTATTATCTCCCACAGGTTCTGGAAAAACCTTGGCTTTTTTATTGCCTATTATAGAAAATTTTAATCCTCAAGGAAAACAAATTCAAGCAATGGTATTAACTCCCTCAAGGGAATTAGCAATTCAAATTGAACAGGTTTGGAAAAAAATGGCAACTGGTTATAAAATTATCTGCGCCTATGGTGGACATGATATGCCTACAGAAATACAATCTTTGGTAGAGCCACCAGCTTTATTAGTAGGTACTCCTGGTAGAATTGCGGATCATATAAAACGAAGAAGTTTTGATGCTAGTACAATTAAAGCCCTCATTTTTGATGAGTTTGATAAATCACTCGCGTTGGGGTTTGAAGAAGATATGACTTATATATCTAAATTATTAAAACCTACAATTCAAAAAATATTTGTTTCTGCAACAGAAGCCATTGAAATTCCAACATTCATTAAACCTGACCTATTAGATGTACTAAATTTTTTACAACTTGATCATGAAATAAGCCTTCAATATTATAAAGTAATATCTGAAGAAAAAGATAAAGTGAATGCATTAGTACAATTATTAAGTTATCTAGGGAATGTTCAGGTACTCATTTTTTGTAATCATCGTGAAGCTGTTGAAAGAACGGGTGCCTTATTAAAAGAAAAAGGAATTCCTAATACCCTTTTTCATGGTGGAATGGAACAGATGCAAAGAGAACAAGCTTTGATAAAATTCAGAAATGGAACTGCTATGTATTTAGTTGCTACTGATTTAGCTGCCAGAGGTTTGGATATACCAGATATACAACATATTATTCACTATCATTTACCAGCCACATTGGCTGAGTTTACCCATCGTAACGGAAGAACCGCCCGAATGCACGCTAGTGGAAATATTTATTTTTTAGTGCATAAGGATGAAATGCTTCCCAGGTATATTGATGTTGATCCTGCCACTTTAAATTTAAAACCTGCTCCTTTGCCAGCCATGTCTACTTGGAGAACAGTGTACATAAATGGGGGTAAAAAAGATAAAATTAATAAAGTTGATATTGTAGGTCTTTTTATGCAGAAAGGTAAATTAACCAAGGATGAGTTAGGTTTAATTGTAGTGAAAGATCAAAATGCCTTTGTGGCTGTTAAGAAAAACAAGCTTAATCAACTGTTAAAAGCCCTGCAGTTAGAAAAAATAAAAGGTAAAAAATTTCTAATTGTGGAAGCAAAATGATAATTTGTTCCTAATTAATACAAATGAGACTAAAGAACATCTACTTATTGATGCTCGGTCTATGGTGTATTGCTGTAAAAACCATTGCTCAACCCCCCAAGAGCATTCCAGAGAAACTTAAATATACCAATATCCTTGTACAGCGATATCTATCGACTTACAAACAAGAGCTGAATAATGCTTTGGATAAGAATGATTTTGCTACGGCCATTTTAAACTTAAACCAAATCATATTGTTTGAGCCAAATAATGGGCAGGCACTTTATTTGCGTGCACGTGGATTTGAAAGTGTTGGACTTTACGAGCGAGCTATTTTTGATTATGATAATGCACAAAGAGTGGGATATACAGATCCTCAACTCTATTATTTTTTAGCCAAATTAGAAATGAAAGCTGGTTTAGGGGAGGAGTCATTTAAGTCTTTCAATGAATTTTTTAGAACCCAGCCTTCTCAGTTTCATAAAAAAGATTTACGCTTCGAAAGGGGGGTTGCTGCAAAAATGGCCAAAAACTATAAGGCCTGCGTAGAAGATATGAGTTTTGTTATTGATGAAGGAAAAGATGAAGCAGGTGCACACTTTAATAGAGGAATTTGTTTTTCCGAATTAAATTTTTTAAAAGAAGCTCAAAAAGATTTTAAAGAAGCAGCTAAAATAAAGCCATCTCTTAAAAATCACTGGTACTATATTACTTATGATAGAATTTATAAAAATAATTGTAAACAAACTGAACGTCAATTTATACTTACAATCAATAAAGAATTTAACAAACATCAATATTTTGATGCTTTTATAGATGCTCAGTTAGGGTTAAAATGTTATCCAGAAAGTAAAGATTTGATGGCTAAACAATTAGATGCTATGTTTACCCAATTTGATCCTTACTATGATGAAATTATTGTATTGTATCATGATTTTGTAAAAAAACATGGCATTGATTCTTTATTGCAGATAAAGATGGAACAATTATTATCTCAAAAAAAACAAATTTCAGTTGCCGATCATTCTTATGATCCCAATTATCCCAATGATACAGAAATGCCTAGCAGATATAGAACGGTTAATGAATATGTACAGTTAGCGGAAGAAAAATTAAACCAAAAAATAGACCTTAATTTAGTAGTTGAATATTGTAATAATATATTGAGAATAGACCCTAAAAAAGCGGAGGCATACTTAATGCGGGCCAAAGCATTTATGCAAATGAACTCCCCGCTAACTTATCCGCTTGCTTGGCGTGATGCACATTTTGCCATTACCTATCAACCTAATTTATCACAAGCTTATACCATTAGAGGCGCTGTTTATTTTCAAGAAAACGATCTAAATGCAGCGATGGCTGATATTACAAAGGCAATTGAATTAAAAAATGACAACTACGAAGCCAAAGTGATTATGGTAAAATTATTAGATAAGATGGGTAATAAAGAGCAGGCAGATGAATTACATAAAAGTATTTTAAAAGAGGCGCCCAACTTAAATGAGTTAAAATCACTTACTAATAGAAACACGCCTCTTAAGTAAGCTGGTAATTAATTTGTATACCCTGCGTATTGCATTTCTAAAATGCGTATTTTGAGTGCTCAATTGCTTCTTATGAGAATCCTTCCTTTTTTTCTGACTGCCTTATGTACGGCAGGGTTGGTATTTGTATTCAATACGCAGCTACCAGTTGGGGGTAGTAAAACACCTCGATTGGGTTATTTTCTTTCTCCTCAACATGGTTTTTGGCAAAATGCCGAGCCTTTAAATGCAAGCTTTAATGCCGATATTAAATTAGCCGGCTTAGAAGGCAAAGTTGAAGTATATATGGATGATAGATTGGTGCCCCATATTTATGCCGATCACGACAATGATGCTTACTATGTACAAGGATTTATACATGCTAAGTTTCGCTTATGGCAAATGGAATTTCAAACCCATGTTGCCGGCGGAAGACTAAGTGAAATAGTGGGAAAAGACAGGATCAAAACAGATCAGTTTTTTAGGAGATTGGGGATGGTATATGGAGCTGAGCAAACACAACAATATGTGGAAAAAAATCACCCAGAAATGAAATCGGCCATTGACGCGTATGCAAAAGGCGTGAATGCATACATTCAATCTTTAAAACCCGAACAAATTCCTTTTGAATATAAATTATTAGATTATGCACCCGAAGCTTGGACACCTTTAAAAACATACTTGTTTCAAATGTTTATGTCTTACGACTTAACAGCAAGGGGAGCTACCACCGATCTTCAAATGAGCAATGCTAGAAATTATTTTGGTTACGCCGATTTTGACAAGCTTTTTACCAATGTGCAAGATTCATTAGATCCCATCATACCCAAAGGTACCCTTTATAGTAAACCAGCCATTATACCTAAAGCTCCTTTGGATATAGATACTGCTTATTTGAATAATATTGGGGCTTCTAGTACCGCATCTACGCCCATTGTACCCAATAAATACAATGGCAGTAATAACTGGGCAGTTTCAGGTGCAAAAACAAAAAGCGGACGTCCTATACTTTGTAATGACCCGCATCTTGGTTTAAATTTACCTTCTCTTTGGTATGAAGTTCAAATTACTACACCTACGCATAGCACCTATGGTGCAAGCTTTCCGGGATCTCCTGCTGTTATCATTGGGTTTAATGATAGCATTGCCTGGGGAGTAACCAATGCAGGTAGAGATGTAATTGATTTTTACGATATGAAATTTAAAGACTCTACTTTAAAAGAATATTGGTACAATGGTACTTGGGTGAATGCAAGCCAGCGAAAAGAAATCATTAAAGTAAGAGGGGAGGCCGATCAAATAGAACAAATTGCCATGACTAATTTTGGGCCAGTGATGTACGATAAAGCATATAAAAATAATAGTACAGAAGGGAAATATTTAGCACTACGTTGGACTGCTCATGATGCTGGCAGCGGGCTGCTTGCATTTTATTTATTAAATAGAGCTCATAATTATGATGATTATTTAAAAGCCATTGCCAATTGGAAATCAACCGGGCAAAACTTTGCATTTGCTTCTAAAACAGGAGATATTGCCATTAAACAGCAAGCCAATTTTGTGGCAAGATGGAAGCGCCAAGGTGATTTCATCATGCCAGGAGTTGATAGTAGTTACGGATGGCAGGGAATGATTCCTACTGATGAAAACCCAATGATTAAAAATCCTTCAAGAGGATTTGTTAGTAGTGCAAATCAACAATCTACCGATAGTTCATACCCTTATTATTTAGGGGCAGCTAATAATTTTCATATTTATAGAGGGTTTATTATTAATAGAAAGTTAGGTGTAATGAATAATATTACTCCAGAAGATATGCAGCATTTACAAATGGATAATTACAATGTTTTTGCAGAAATGGCTCGCCCAGTGTTATTGAAATATATAAATGAAGCTGCTTTGAATACCAATGAAAAAAAATATATTGAGATATTGAAAACTTGGAATTGTAAAAGTGATGTAGATGAAAAAGGAGCCACGGTATTTAATGTTATTTGGGATAGTTTAGAAACAAGTATGTGGGCAGATGAATTTGCAAAAGCCAAAATTCCATTGGGCTGGCCCGATGAAAGTACTTTATTAGAGAGTTTAATAAGAGATAGTGCATACTCTTTTTCAGACAATATACTAACTCCCAATAAAAAAGAAACGATACAAGATATGGTAATGCAAGCTGTAGGTAAAGCTGCTACTTATTTGGCTTCAATTGATAAAAATGATCAATTAAATTGGGCTAAATTCAAAGACACCAAAGTGTCTCATTTATTAAAAATAGATGCTTTAAGTAGCTTGCATTTATATATTGGTGGGGGAAAACATATTATCAATGCAACTACACAAACCCATGGCCCAAGCTGGAGAATGATTGTTCACCTTACCGATGAAATTGAAGCCTATGGTGTTTACCCTGGAGGACAAAATGGAAATCCTGGTAGTCAATATTATGATCAATTTATCAATAGCTGGACTACTGGTAAATATTATCGAATATTATTTATGAAAAAAATAAATGCACCTACCAATAAGCAAGTGAAATGGTTAATGACTTTTACTCAATCTTAATTCAATTATCATGAAATTTATAGCTTCAATTATATTAACTGCATTACTAGCTTTTGTTTGTGGACTGTTTACTTCAATACCTTGGTGGTGCTTTGTGGTATCTTCTTTTGTTGTTTCATTAGCAATTCATCAAGGCCCCGGCAAATCATTTTTAAGTGGTTTTTTAGGGTTATTTATACTTTGGATTTCAATGGCTTTTTTAAAAGATATTGAAAACGGTCATATATTGGCAACTAAAGTAGCTCAAATACTACCTTTAGGAGGTTCTTATATTGCTGTGATTATGGTTACTGGCTTTATAGGTGGTATGGTAAGTGGTTTTGCTGCAATCACAGCAAGCTTTGCTCGAAAAGGATAAAACCCTTACCTGAATTGCTATATTTGCACAATGAATCTTTCTGATGGGTTTGCTCAACATTGGATCCAAGTTTTTAAAAAATATCTTCAACCAGGAGATTATATTTTATTGGCTGCTAGTGGTGGATTAGACAGTACTGCATTAGCGCATTTATTTAAAATGCATCAAATTCCCTTTGTACTGTGTCATATGAATTTTCAACTAAGGGGAGATGAAAGCATTAGAGACGAAAATTTTGTTCGTACTTTAGGAATACAACTAGGTGTAAAAGTTTTAGTGAAAAAAGTAGACACTAAACAATTTGCGGCTTCTCACAAATTGTCTACACAAGAAGCTGCAAGAGAACTTCGTTATAATTGGTTTGCTGAAATTTTACAGGAATTTTACAAAAATGAATATGTTCAGTTAGGCAATTTTTTACATGCCAAATTTGTTGCAACTGCTCATCATGCTGATGATTCAATTGAAACAGTGTTAATGCATTTTTTTAGAGGAACAGGCATTGATGGATTAAAGGGGATACCTGCTTTAAACTTGGCCAAAAAGATTATTCGACCACTCTTACCTTTTTCACGAGCACAATTAGCCTCTTTTACCACCATGAATCAGATTGAATATATCACAGATTCTTCCAATGCAACCAACGATTATACAAGAAATTATTTTCGAAATACCTTAATTCCTCAATTACAAGAAGTTTTTCCTAGTGTAAAGGATAATTTGTTACATAATATGACTAGGATTGGTGAAGTAGCAGAATTATATAAGCAAGCTGTCACAAAACATTTGAATTCATTGACCGAATATCGAGGCCATGAAGTTCATATTCCTATTTTAAAATTACTTAATGTAAACCCTTTACATACCATTATTTGGGAATTGATTAAACCCTTTGGTTTTAGCGCTGCACAAGTTAATGAAGTAATTAAATTATCTACAGCAGTAAACGGAAGTTCCATCAATGCCCCAAAATATAGAATCATTAAAAGTAATGCCTGGTTAATTATTGCTCCAATGGCATCATTGGATGCTAATTGGGTGGTTATTAATGGGGAGGGATTGATTGAGTTTAATGGTGGAAAACTTCAGATTCAATTAATAAATAAACCTAACAAAATAGTTGCGCAGCCTAATTTTGAATGGTTAGATGCCCATAAAATTAAGTTTCCATTATTATTGAGAAAATGGAAACAGTCAGATTATTTTTATCCATTAGGGTTAACGAAGAAGAAAAAATTGAGTAAATTTTTTAGTGATTGTAAACTTAATAAAATACAAAAAGAAGAAGCTTGGGTGCTAGAAATGGATAAAAAAATTATTTATGTTTTAGGCTACCGAATAGACAATCGTTTTAAATACAGTGATACAAGTACAGAGTTAATGCAAATTCACTATCGAACATAATGCATGATTTCGTTTATAAAACTTTCTATTAAGTTAAATTTCGAAAGGAATGTAGATGTTATTATTAAAAATACAATACCATATATTGCTCCCCAAATATGTGCAGAATGATTGATATTTCCTTGACCTTTATTAGCCAAATAATAGGAGATTCCTAAATAAAGTGGACCAAAAATAAAACCTGGAATATGAAAGGGAATGGGGAAAAAACCTAACCCAATGGTGGGATACAAAAATATACCAGCAAAAATAATGGCAGAAACTGCGCCAGAAGCGCCTAAACTTCTGTAATGGTAATCATGTTGATGATTAAAATAAGTGGGCAATAAGCTCACAACTAATGCACTGATATACAAAATGATAAATATAGCTTTACCGCTATCTCCAAATATGGTAGTGAATGCCCTTTCTACCATATCCCCAAAAAGGTAAAAAGAATACATGTTAAATGCCAAATGCATTATATCGGCATGTATTAACCCAGAACTGATAAACCGATACCATTGCTGTTGATTGGTAATAGCTGGAGGGTAAAATATAAAGTCGTTCATCACTTTTTCATTTGAAAAAGCAGTAAAAGAAATAACAGCAGTAAGTAATAAAATACTCAGGGTGATGGAGATCATTCAAAAGTTACTTTAGGGTATAAATATCCATTAAAAATGGCTAATTATGATGATACTTTTCATTTTTTAAAATGGTGAAAGCCCTATAAATCTGTTCGCATAATATTAATCGTACAAGCATATGTGGAAATACAAGCTGGGAAAGGCTCCATATTAAATTAGCTCTTTGTTTAATAGTTTCATCTACTCCAAAAGCTCCTCCAATTAAAAAAACTACTCTTTTAGTGCTTTCATTGGCTCTTTGCTGAATAAATTGTGCTAAGGCAGGAGAACTAAACTGTTTTCCTCTCTCATCTAATAAAACTAAATAGTCTTCTTTTTGTAAAAAAGACAAGATGAGTTGCGATTCTGCTTTTTTAAGATCCAATTCACTCATGTTCCCAGCATTTTTGGGTGCTGCAATCAAATGCCAACTGGCTTTAACATACTTGTTAAGCCGTTGGGTAAATTCTAGGATTCCAGCTTTAACATAGGGTTCATCTGGTTTTCCTACCGAACATAGTACCATTTTCATGGGATAAAAATAGGTATAAGCATTCACTTTATTATTTCATGCTTTGGGATTATCTTACACGTTTATTATCCAAATATGAAATATAGTATGTTTAAAGGTTTGATATTGTTTTTCACAATTCTCATTTCAACAATAGGAAGGTCTCAGGTAATTGATTCCATGATGCGAGTTTATTCAGAGGGTTTCCCTAAAGAAAAAATTCATGTGCATTTTGATAAACAAATATATAATCCAGATGAAACCATCTGGTATAAAGTTTATCTTTTGGCTGGTTCAGAGCCTAGTCCACTCAGTAAAAATATGTATGTAGAATGGTATGATACTACTGGTAATTTAGTGAAACAAACCGTTGCACCTTTATTTAAAGCATCTGCCAAAGGTTCTTTTGATATTCCTTCAAATTACAAGGGTCAATTCATTCACATGAAAGCGTATACCAGATGGATGTTGAATGATGATAGTGTATTTCTTTTTTCGAAGAATATAATTGTCAATAATGGACTAATTACCACAAGAAAAATAACCCCCAAGCCTACCCAACTGGTTTTATTCCCAGAAGCTGGTGTTTTTGTACAAGGTATTAATAGTCGTGTAGCGTTTAAAGCTACTAATTCTATTGGGATGCCTGTTTTAGTGAAAGGATACTTAGTTAATCAAAAAAAACAAGTTATAGACACTTTAAAAGTGAAGCATGATGGAATGGGATCTTTTTATATTAAACCAATGCAAGGTGAAACATATCAAATTAATTGGACTGATGAATTTGGAGTAAAAGGGGTTACTCCATTACCAATTTCAACATCTACTGGAATTACATTGGGTATTAAATTCAATAACGAAAAGGCAACTGTTTTAATACAAAGATCATCCATGGTAGATGAGTCATTAAAACAGTTGAATTTATTGGTGCACATGAATCAAGACCTTTTGTATAAAGTATCTATTAAAATGAATGAACGTTTAGTACAAAAAGCAGAAATTCCAATAGATGAATTACCCACAGGAGTTTTACAATTCTCTCTTTTTTCTAATGACTGGGTTCCCATAGCCGAACGAATTATATTTGTAAACAATCACCAACATGAGTTTAATGCTAAAATGAATTCAATTTTAGTAGGATTAGGAAGCCGAGCTAAAAATGTATTTGAAATTGTAGTTAGCGATACTACTGCTACCAATATGTCTTTATCTATAACAGATGCTACCATAGCAAGCCCCGATCAACAAAATATTTTCTCTAATTTTTTATTGTCAAATGAGTTAAAGGGATATATTCATAATCCCGCTTACTATTTTAAGAGTGATACCGATTCCATTACCGAGCAATTAGATTTAGTAATGTTAACAAATGGCTGGCGTAAATTTGATTGGAATAAAATAAAAGCGGCCATTCCGCCAACACTCCATTATTTTCCTGAAACATCTTTTATGTCTTTAAAAGGCAAAGTTTTTGGAGCAAAATCGGCTGGTAACAACGAGCCAATGCAGCTTAATTTTATTCTAGTAGGGAAAGACAGTAGTAAAAATTTTTTATTTACGCCTGTTGCACCAGATGGTAGCTTTGAACAATCGTCTGTTTTCTTTTATGATACAGTAAAAGTGTATTATAACTTTAATAGGAATGCTAAATTAGCTTCTGTAACTCAAGTTAAAATAGAGAATGGGCTATTGCGAAAAGAACCTGGTTCTAAAGCAATCTATTCTAAAAATTATCCTGTTTATTATTGGAATGATAGCATTTCTAATTTAAGGATGAATTATTTCTTATCAGAGCAAGAAAAACTGCGTAGAAGCATGGCAACTGCTACTTTGCAAGAAGTAATTGTACAATCTAAAAAGAAAAATCCATTGGAAATTTTGGAAGCTAAATATACTTCTGGACTCTTTGCAGGTGGGGATGGTTTTAGTTTTGATTTAACAGATGATAAAGTAATTTCAGCAATGGATATTTTAACCTATTTGCAAGGGAAAGTTCCTGGTTTGCAAATAAGTTTAAATGGAGGAACATCATCTTTATCTTGGAGAGGAAGTACTCCCGATTTGTTTTTAGATGAAGTTAAGGCAGATGTAAATTTAATTCAGGCTTTAAATATCAATAATATTGCCTTCATAAAAGTTATTCGACCTCCTTTTTTTGGAAGTTTTGGCGGTGGAAGTGGAGGTGCTATTGCTATCTATTCTAAAAAAGGTTCTGATGCAAGAAAATCAGCACCTGATAGCAAGGGAATGGAAAATACATTGCTTGGTGGGTATTCTAAGTTTAGAGAATTTTATAGCCCAAATTATGAAAAACCTGCAGCAACGTATGAAGCTGATATTAGAAATACCCTTTATTGGAATCCATATATTTTAACCAATAAAAAAACACCCAGATATAGGGTAGAGTTTTACAATAATGATATCTCCAAAAAGTTGCAAGTGGTATTGGAAGGAGTAAATGCCGATGGTAAAATGATTAGAATTGTTCGAATGATTGAATAAACTTTTATTGACGTAAAATTTTTCCATCTTCCATTTCAATTATTCTATGTGTTCTTTGCGCAAAGCTTTGATCGTGTGTTACAATTAAAAGTGTTTGATTAAATTCATCTGATAGTTTTTTGAAAATATCAAATACAAGATCACTATTTTTTTTATCTAAATTTCCAGTTGGCTCATCGCCCATAATAATATATGGATCATTTATTAACGCACGGGCAATAGCTACCCTTTGTTTTTCTCCACCAGAAACCATTGTTGCATTTTTTTTTGCTAAATGTGCAATATCCAACATTTTTAATTTTTCATAAGCACGTTCTTCAACTTCTTTATCCGAATATTTATTTAATTTCAATCCAGGTAACATTACATTTTCAATAACACTAAACTCATTTAATAAATAATGAAATTGAAATACAAATCCAATTTTTTCATTGCGCACTTTAGCCAGTTCTCGTTCTTTTTTAGCAGCCATAGAAGCGGCGTCTATGAATAACTCTCCTTCATATTCTGTATCCATTGTAGAAAGTATATAAAGTAGGGTAGACTTTCCGCATCCAGATTTTCCTGTTATAGATACAAATTCTCCTTTATTAATGGTAAACTGTATATCATTCAAAACCTGAGTTGTTACTGGGTCATGAAAAAATTTATTGATATGTTTTGCTTCTAAAATGGGTTGATCTGTCATTATTTTCCTCGAATTATAATTACTGGATCTATCTTACTTGCTTTTCTTGCAGGAAAATATCCAGCTAAATAGGTAGTGATTAAAGAAAATACAATTCCAATTATATAGAATACTGGATTATAATTAATCGGGTAGGTTTTAACTGTTGGTAATGAAGCTGTATTAAAAGGAATTTGTCCAATTGTCCAAGATAATCCAAGCCCAAAAATTAATCCGAGTAAACCACCAAAAAAACCAATGGTTAACGCGATGCTTATAAAAATACTTTTCACATCTTTTCCTGAAAAACCAGTAGCTTTTAATATAGCAATTGAATCCATTTTTTCATAAATCATCATGTTGAGAATATTATAAATACCAAAACCCGCAACAATGAGTAAGGTAACGCCTACCGCATAAGAAATTAATGTTCTTACAGAACTTCCAGTTTCAAATTGTGCATTTGCTGTTTGTATATCTTCTGCGTCTATACTAAAAAGTGTAGCATATTGTTTTGCCATAGCAGGTGCTTTTTTTATATCATTCAATTTCACTTGAATATCTGTGATATAATTACCTGTTTTGCCCAATACTTTTTGAACTGTACTAATAGATGCATAACTCTGCACTTTATCAAAATCTTTAATTCCCGATTGAAAATAGCCTACAACTTTTAATGGAAATATTTCCCCTTTTGAAGTAGTAATTTGAACTACATCCCCAACATTGGCCAATAATTTTTTGGCTAATTCATTTCCTAATACAATACTATTGGGAACTTTATTAATGTCTGTGCCTTCACCTGCAATAATATATTCATTAAAGTGAAAGAGTTTACTCTCAGATTCTACATTAATACCATTTATCACTCCTGTTATATCTATGGCACCATCATTGAAAAATACTTGTGCAGTAAGTTTAGGAGCAAATCCCATAACCGAGGGGTCATTTTTAAGGGCACTTAAAATGGCATCACTATTGTAAATGGCTTGTCTGGTATTGCCCGATTTAATTGAATGAATAAAGTGGTGTGTATTTTTATAGGTAGAATCTTTACTGATTGGTTGATTAATACTGGGTTTAACTTCATTAAATAAACGAATATGAGGTGTTCTGTTTAAGATTAAACCATCTAGCAAGTCATTTAAACCTGCCATAAAGCTTAACAATGTGATGAACATGGTAATACTAAATGTAACTCCTATTGCAGCAACCAAGGTTTGTTTCCATCTGGCTATTAAAAGAGATTTCGCAATATTGCTGATTAATTTGCTAATCATTGAATGGGTTTTATGATTACATCCTGAACAGATAAGCCGTTCAAAATTTCAGCTTTTTCGTAATCTGTTAAACCAATTTTTACTTTTCTTTTTACTTTGTTTTCTAGCAATACGTATTCGTTATCTACAATATAATTTCTAGGGATGGTAATTATATTTTCTTTTACTTGTATAATTATATTTGCTTCTGTAGTAAGGTTGGGAAATAATGCTGGTGGGGGCTTAACAAATGCTGCATCTACGGTAAAAGACTTAGACTGTGCATTCATTGCTGGATTAATTTTAACTAAAGTGGCTTCAAAAACTTGATTTTTGTAACTGTCCATTGCTAATATAATTTTCTGACCAGGTTTTATCTTCGCAATATCATATTCATCAACTTGTAGTTCTATCATAAATCCATTGGCATCACCAATAGTTGCAATGGGGTTTTGTGTATTCACCATTTCTCCCAGTTTTTTATTAATGGCATACACTTTGCCGTTGAATTCACTTTTAATGATCAAATCAAACTTGGTTCTAGTAGCGATAGCTAAATTGGTTTCTGATTGCTTTGCTAAAAGGGCTAATTGGTTTTCTACTTGTTTATAGCGAAATCCTGCTGCGGTATAGCTATTCTTGCTACTTTTATATACGAGTTCTCTTTGATCTAATTCATTTTTTGTTCCAATTCCTTGAGACCATAAACTACGTTGTTTTTCCAGAAGAGATGCATCATTTTCCATCTTAGCTTTAGCTGTTTCTATTTCAATTTTTACTTCGCTAAGCCTGTCCTTTGTTACTGCTAAAGAATTGTAGGTAGCTGCAATTTTAGCATTTTCGGTATTTAATATAGCCGTGGCATCGGAGAGTTTAAACAAAGGGTCACCTTTTTTAACAAGATCACCTTCTGTTACATAAATTTCTTTAATGATTCCCCCAATAGATGCAAAAACCTGATATTGGTTCTTACTTTTTACTACACCAGATGCGTATACAGATTCGGTAATGTTTTCTTTGGTAGGGGTAATTTTATCTTCTTTTTTTTTGCATGAAAAAAATAATAGAAGGGATAGGATAGGGGCAATAAACTTAATCATTGGATATACTTCATGTACACCCTAAAGTTACCATTTTTCTTGTAATCCATTTGTTAAGGATAAAAATTACAGGAACTAGCTCATTTCTATTAAAGCGGCAACAAATACATCAAGTTCTTTTGTTGTGGTAAAAACATTGGGAGTAATTCTACAACCATGAACATTTGCACCATCAATGGCAACTGTATAAATTTTATACTTTTTTAATAATATTTCTGCCATCATGGAGGGATTCATACCTTCAATTCCCACATTCGCAATAGCGCATGCTCTGGTAGGTTCAGCAGGGGTATATACTTTAATTTTACCCAAATTTCTTACCTTATTTGTCCAATATAATTGCAAGTATCGAAGTCTTGCCTCTTTATTAGCTGGGCCTAGTTGATGATAAAATTCTACTGCATTGCTAATGGCAAGATCCGTATGAACAGGGTGCGTTCCCAAATGATTCAACCGTTGAATTTGCTCAATATTTTCTCCTTCGGCCAATAAGGGCCATATTTTTTTAATTTTATCTTTTTGAACATACAGCATACCAACCCCAAGTGGAACACAAAGCCATTTATGCAAACTGGCTCCATAATAGTCACATTGTAAATCGGGTATTTGATACTGAATATGTGCAAGGGCATGAGCACCATCTACCATTACTTCAACTCCTTTACGATGTGCCATCATACATATTTTTTTAACAGGCAATATTTGCCCAGTTATATTTATCATGTGTGATACCAGAATCAATTTTGTTTTAGGTGTGATGGCATTGGCATATAAATTTACTATCTCCTCATCGGTTTTAGGATGATGCGGTATAGAAAGTACTTTGCAAACTACTCCATTTCTTTTTTCAACTTGCTTAAACATATTAATCATGGCACCATAATCCTGTTCGGCATAAATAGCTTCATCACCTGCTTCCCATGGATATCCTCCAATAATCATATCCAAAGATTCGGTTGTATTTCTGGTTAATATCAGTTCATCCGAAGTGCAACCTACTATTTCAGCTACTTGATTTGCCATAGCTTTTTTATTATCAAACTGAACTGTTCGCATATAATAGGCCCCTTGATAATTTACCGATTTTATATGTTCTATATAAGCTTCCAGAATTTCTTTTGGTAAAATATTGTAGTATCCACTTTCTAAATTGATGTAATCGGGTTTAAGTAAATAGCTAGATCTAACCCCTTCCCAAAAGGCTTCATCCTTAGCTAGTATGTTTGCAGGTTTATAAGTATAATTACTGATCCAAGATCCAATAGCCGTTTTACCCATAATAGGAGAACCAATGCCAATAAGTGAAATTGTTTTTAAGAAGCTACGTTTATTCATAAGTTTAAGTTAAGTATTTAATTACAAATGTTCAATTTTATAGTTGCTGATAGTTAAATAAATTTTTCCTGTTTTCATCTCTTTTGCACGCATTTTTTTTCTATCTATATCCGTATCTTTTCCCATGAAATTGAACGGTATCTTTATTTTTTCTATTTCAAAACTTACTTCAACCAGAGAAGGCAGTATTTTACTACTGTTTTCATAGTTCATAATTAAGTTATAAGTGCCATCTTTCTTTGTATTAATTTCTGTTTCTGCTACCCTGCAATTGGGGATGTCTAATAATAGCTTGGCTATGGAGAAATCGGCTCTTTCATCTGTTGGTATAATATTGATAGCTTTATATTTTTTCCCCTTCCTAATTTCTTCTCCTCTAGGAACGGTTATAAAAGGGAATTCTAATAATCGGTTTAATGAAAAATCAAGACCTCTTTTAGGAATCATTACAAAGTCTTGCGAAGAAAATTTAATTGGTTTCCCTTTTGTATAATTCATATTAGCCTTTTTACTTGGCATATGTATAAAGCTAATATCTACATCTAATGCTAGATTTGCAGAAAAATGTGTTATTGAATCCATTCGTTGCTTTATTTTTATTAATTCAAGGTCAATATTTTGTGCAAATGAATTAACAGCAATGAAAAAATGAAAATAAAGTATCATTAAAAGAGATTTCATTATCCGATATCTTTTTTGTGAAATAGTAAAATTCCAATACCCATAAATAATATGATATATGCACTTAAGAGAATTGAATTGGTATAAATAATGGTCCAATCTATTTTATAATAAAAAAATATTTGCCAGGTATCGTTTAATTTGGCAAAGAAAAATGTATTTAGCCATTCGTTTCCAAAATTCACCTTTAAAAGTAAGTTCGATAAGATTAAAAAGAATGCAGATACAATCCATGTTTTGGTAGCTTCTTTAAAAATTACTGCAATGGTAAGGCTAGCTACTGAAAAGAAAACCATAGAAAGTGCACCTACTAAAAATGCATATCGTAAACGATCAAAAGCGTCATTTGCATTAAAAAAATTTAATGTTTGGATGTATACAATTAAATCTCCTGTACCAAATAAACCATAGGATAAAACGAACGAAGTAATGGCTAAAAGAAACACAACTAATACGGTAAACCCAATGGCTACTAAATATTTACTAAAGATGAATTTCCATTTAACTACAGGTTGTAACATGGTAGTTTGGATAGTACGGTCTTTGTATTCATTGGTAAGCGTACCAGAAACAATGATCATTAAAATTAAAGGTAAATGAAACCAAAGTGTGTTTAAAATAAGGTAAACTAGCAAATTTCCATTCAATAAATTTCCTTCGAAATAGAAGGTCTTTTTTAGATTTTCTAATAGGATATCTAAAATATTTTTTCCTTGAAAATAAGCACTGAATAAGATAACAATTTCAATCATAAATAGAGACGCCAGTGCATAGTATGTTTTACTTTGATTGAATAGTTTATATATTTCTGCTCTAATAAGTTGAATCATTATAAGTTTATTTCAAATAGTTTTTCCATACTTAATTCTGGCGTACAGGAGGTAATATAAATTTGTTCTTGATACAGTTGCTGTATTAATTCTGGCACTTTTTCTGCTTTAATAGAAACATGTGCACATTGACCTTTAAAATGAACTTTATAAGATTTCAGGGAAATGGAGCTTTCTATATTTTCTGCGCAAATGCTATAAGAATTTGTATTTTCCGCAATTAGTTTTTGTGCAGGTCCTTTATTAACTATTTTACCCTCTTTAATTACATATAAAGTATTGCAAATTTTACTAAGTTCTTCAATTATATGCGAGGAAAGAATAATAGCTAATTGATGTTTTTCAGCTAAGTCAATAATCAATTTGCGTAAAGCTGCAACACCTAAAGGATCTAATCCAGAAAATGGTTCATCTAATACTAAGCATGCAGGATTGTTTAATAATGCTATCGCAATGCCCAATCGCTGCTTCATTCCCAGCGAAAAATTGCGTACAGGATCTTTTCTATCTAGTGGTAACCCTACATTGTGTAAACAAGTTTCTATAGTTGATTTGGACGTATTTACGCCTTGTATGCTACTAAATATTTTTATATTATCATATGCGTTGAGGTAATCATATAAAGCGGGCCCTTCAATAATGCCTCCAATTTTTTTATTGCTCTTGGTTTTGATGTTCACTGTACCTGTATCAGGAGTAACTAAACCGAATAAAATTTTAAATAAAGTAGTTTTGCCCGCTCCATTTGCTCCCAATAAGCCACAAATTTCACCTGCCTTACAAGTAATGGATACATGATCTAATACTTTTCTGCTACCATACAATTTGCTTAAATCATTCCCTATGATGATCATGATTGAAATAGGGGTTGAATATGCATTTTTTGAAAATTGTATTTAGGCACGTAGTTTTTTTCTAAAAAAGTGCGTGACCAGAATTTTTTCTTAAATAAGAAAAAAGGTTCATTAATCATAAAATAGGGGATATAATGGTACCATTTAACACCTTTTTCTGCGTAGTACAATTTTACTTCATCACCTATTCCCAGTTCTTCAGCAGCTACAATTGCAGCCATCCGTTGACATTTAGAGCCAATATAATGATTAGCAATTCTCTTATTAAAGCCATGTTGAAAAAATTGATCCTTTGCTCTTTTGTAATTTTGAAATCTGCTCCATCCATCTGCCAAAACCAAGAAAATATGTATAAATGAAAACATGAAAGAGTATATCCAAAATAAAACCCAAATGAAAGAAGATGCTGTATAAGCATCTATCAATTTAATCCAATAAAACCAGGCTTCTAAAATAAATAAAAATAAAGAGTAGTAAAGTAGGCGACCTACTCTAAAATAGGATACAATATAGTTAGGTTGTTTAATATTCAAGATTACTAAATTAATTGTAAGATAATTGATCCTCATTTATGTACAAAATTCTAATCAAAATTACTTTTATTAGAAAATGAATTTATTTGAGGCTTTTTACGATAGCCGATTCTAGGGCACCAAGTATGATTTTTTTTGTAAAGCTTTTTGAAGGTTGAAGTAAATTTATGAATGGCTGTTCATTGGGTAGCAAAAATTCTACGGGTTTATTGCTTGCGTTAAAATAAACATATATTGATTGTGTACTGGTTTTTCGAACATACGAGAGTTGTTTACCCGAAGTGGTTAAAAATTCAATACTGCCATCAATTAACGCAGGATATTTTTTTCTAATGGCTATTAGTTTTTTATAAAAATCAAATTGAGCTTGATTAAATTGAACTGGATCTTTTACTATTTTACCCACTTGATAATTATTGCGTGTTTCAGAATCAAATGTGTATTCTTTCCACCATAAGGGTTTTCTGCAATCTGGATCATCTGCACCCCACATACCCATTTCTTCACCGTTCCAAATTTGAGGTGCTCCAATGCTGGTAAATAACTGCACTAAATACAGTTGAACCCTTTTATATGTATCATCAGTTGGTTTGCCTGTTTTATATAATGGATTCTCTTTAGGAGTAGCTTTAAATTTATATTTTCCTGAGTTATAAAAACAACTCAATAACCTAGGAGCATCATGTGAGGACGATACATTCATCATAGCTAATTGGGTTGCTGGCCTTAATCTATTCCATTGAAATTGCAAGCTATCTTTGAATTGAGCAGCGTCTATAGTAGATTGAGCATTCGAAAAAAAAGAACGCGCAGGACGATATACTTGATAAAACATAACTGCATCAAATATGTCTCCCTTCACATAGGGCGCAGGATTCATTAATTGATCTGGCCATTCTTCCCACCAAATTTCACCAACTAAATAAGCATTAGGCTGAATACCTTTCACAAAACTTCTAAAATCTCTCCAAAAGCCAAGACCAATTTGGTCAGCAACATCTAATCTAAAACCATCAATACCCATGCTAGTGTCTCCATTTGGTGCCAGCCATCTATTTGTTACAGAAAATATATGTTCTTTAGCTTCTTGATTGATGTTCCCCTCATAAGGCAATCCTGCTTTTCTTGAGCTAGTAATATTCGTTTTTTTTATTTCGGGCAAATGAGGAATATTCAGCCAACCATTATATTTAAATTCATTTTTAATGGTGGAAGGATTATCAAAAGATAAAATATCAAACCAATTTTTATAAGCAGATGCAGCTTGATTTTTTAAAACGTCTTGCCATGCCCAAAATGTTGTACCCACATGATTCCAAGAATAGTCAACAATAATTTTCATTCCTCTTTTATGTGCTTCATTAACAAGTTGAAGAAAAAGTTTATCAGCAGCAGTCCATTTCCAAGTAGTAGGATCCGCCGGATTTTCAGTAGCCATTATTTTTAAATCTCCAATGGGATCAGGTCCAAAATGAATATCAACATGATGGTAATTCCTTGCGTCGTATTTGTGCATCGAAGGGGCATCATTTATAGGATTTAAAAACAAGGCATTCACTCCTAAATTGGCTAGATAATTTAACTTTAATAAAATCCCTTTTAAGTCTCCGCCATATCTCCGAAATTGAATTTGATCGTTAAAAGAGCCGTTTAACTTTCTTGTCCAAGGCTCCCTTTGATACCAATCACTTGTCCATCGCGATAGTTTCCAATGAGCAGGCGCTATTTGATGCATGGGGAGTGTATTGATATTTGCGGCAATAGGATCATTTTTTTTATCTCCATTATAAAACCGTTCCACAAAAATTTGATACCAAATGGCATTTTTAGCCCAGTAGGGTGGATCTAGCTGATTTGGCTGATTTTGAGCAATTAATAAAGAGGAAATTCCTAAAAAGATGATTGCGAGAAAAGGTTTCATAATAATTGACTATTCGATAAATGAATTTGTTTGCCTTTTTTGCAAAAGCATTTTTTTTCTTTAAACAAGTAAAATTAATTTTCTTTTTATAAAACTTTATACTAATTTACACTTCGAAATGTGTATTTTTTACACATTAAATGCCATTGATTAACTGATAAGCTTGCCAAATGCGTCTTTTTGTTCTATCACTTCTTTTGTGTATGGTGCATCTATCCAATGCGCAATTACTTCATTGGGCTCCCAGTTTTATCAAAGAATCTTCAACTTCCGTTACCATTACATGCGATGCAACTATAGGAAATCAAGGATTATTCAATTACACGCCTACCAATGATGTATTTGTTCATATAGGGGTAATTACAAGTTTAAGTACTAGTTCTTCCGATTGGAAATATGTTGTGAATAGTAATTTTAATGCTCCAGCATCTATTGTGCAAGCAACACCTTCAGGTAATAATAAATGGATGTTTACCATCAATGGAGGTCTTCGTTCATTTTTTAATATAACCAATCCATTAGAAAAGATTAATAAAATTGCCATCTTGTTTAGAAATGGAAGTGGAACCAAAGTGTTAAGAAACAGTGATGCTTCTGATATGTATATTCCTATTTATGATGATGGATTATACGCAAGGTTCGATACTCCTTTTATCCAACCCTTTTTTAAGCCTATTCCGCAAACGATTGCTCTTGCGGTTGGGAATTCACTTACCGTTTCGGCTGCTGCAAGTATTACGGCTTCTATGAAACTCATTTTTAATGGGGCAGAAGTAAAAACATCAACTGCTTCCAACAGAATAAGTACCAATTTACCTATTACTGTTAAAGGTACTCAAACGGTTATTGCAGAAGCAAATGATGGAGTAAATATTGCCAGAGACACTATTCGCTTTTTAGTGTCAGGGGATGTTAATATGGCCGATTTACCTGTAGGAGTAAAAGATGGAATTAATTATGAGAAAGGAGATACTTCTATCGTATTGGTTCTTTTTGCGCCTAATAAAAATAAGGTATCTGTAATAGGAGACTTTAATAATTGGACAGAGAATTTAAACGGATTAATGAATAAAACTACCGATTCACAAAGGTTTTGGCTTAGGATTGGAGGATTAACCCCTGGATTGGAATATGCATATCAATACATTGTTGATGATGCAATAAAAGTTGCTGATTATAATGCAGAGAAAATTTTAGATCCTGATAATGATCAATATATTCCAGCTACAACTTATCCAAATTTAAAAGCTTACCCAATTGGTAAAACCACTGGTATAGTAAGTGTGTTTCAAACTGCAAAACCTGTTTATACTTGGCAAGTACCCAATTTTGTAAAACCTAATAAAAATAATTTGGTTGTTTACGAATTATTGATCAGAGATTTTGTAGCGAATCAAAATTTTCAAACATTAAAAGATACGTTAAGCTATTTCAAGCGATTGGGGGTAAATGCGATTGAGTTAATGCCCTTCAGTGAATTTGAAGGAAACTTAAGTTGGGGTTACAATCCAAATTTTCAATTTGCTTTGGATAAGTTTTATGGATCCGAAATTGCTGTTAAACAGTTTATAGATGAGTGTCATAAAAATGGAATTGCCGTTATCATGGATATCGTAATGAACCATTGTATGGGGTCATCTCCACTTGCCCAACTGTATTGGGATGCAGCTAATAATCGTCCTGCTGCAAATAATCCATGGTTAAATGCTACTGCTAAACATCCTTTTAATGTAGGGAATGATTTTAATCATGAAAGCGCTGCAACAAAAGCACTTACCGATCGGATTATAAGATATTGGTTAACCAATTTTAATATTGATGGATTTAGATGGGATTTATCTAAAGGATTTACCCAAACCAATAATCCAACAGATGTTGCTGCTTGGGGTAATTATGATGCCAGCAGAATTGCTATTTGGAAGCGAATTTATGATACTACTCAACAAGTAAGTACAGGTTCTTATTGCATATTAGAACACTTTGGAGGAAATACAGAAGAAAAAGAATTGGCAGATTATGGAATGCTATTGTGGGGTAATCACAACTATAATTTTAATCAGGCCACAATGGGTTACAATACGGGTTCGGATTTTAGTGGAGCAATCTCCAAAAGTAGGGGATGGAATAATCCTTATTTAGTGGCATATCAAGAAAGTCATGATGAAGAAAGATTGATGTATAAAAATTTGGCATTTGGAAATGGGGCAGGTAATTATTCTATAAAAGATACTACTACAGCGCTTAAAAGACAAGAAATGGCTGCTGCATTTTGGGCAATGATACCAGGGCCCAAAATGATGTGGCAGTTTGGAGAATTGGGTTATCAAACTTCCATCAATGGATGCCCCAATGGTACAGTAGATGCAGGCGGAGCCTGTAGAACTGATGTAAAGCCAATTAGATGGGATTATTATAATCAAGCGAGTAGAAGAGCTTTATTCGATGTGTATGCAAAATTAATTAAACTAAAACTTACCCCTAATTTTAAAACCACTTTTACCTCAAATAATATTGTATGGAATACTACAGGAAGTATTAAATGGTTACAAATTAAAGATGATAGTTTACAAGTTGTAGTAGTGGGCAATTTTGATGTAAACAGCGCAAGCACTAATATTACTTTTCCTTCTGCTGGCACTTGGTACAGTTATTTAACCAATACAATAAAAACTGCAACAGGATTAGAAGAACAAATTACACTCTTGCCAGGTGAATATTACGTATATACGAATAAGAATATCAATAACAATGTTGTTACCGCAATTAATGTTGTGAATGGAACTATTAATGATATTCCTTTACAAATAGCCCCTAACCCCATATTCAACCGAACTTTAATTAGTTATCAACTACCAGAAAACGCGGCTGTTAAATTGGTTCTAACCAGTTTAGATGGCACTACAAGTATGGTGTTATTTCAAGGTAATTTATTAGCGGGCAAGCAGCAATTTTATTTAGATACTAAACAATTACCTACCGCATTATTTAACAATGGTCTATATTTTTTACAATTAAATTTTAATAAGAAAATAAAAACTGAAAAACTCCTATTGATGCGATAAAATAATCAAGGAGTTCGAATACTCAACATGTTAAACTGCCAATTAAACCAATTACTAAACCGAAAACAACAAATATGAAATCTAAAAGAATGCTTGTTGCTTTGACTTTGATGCTAACTGTATTTGCTATTGAAGCCTTTGCTCAAGATAAACTAGTTACCGGAAAGGTAACAGACTCTAAAGATGGAAGTTCGCTTGTAAATGTTACCGTTCAATTAAAAGGAACTAAACAGGTAACTCAAACAGATTCCGCTGGAGCATTTAAAATTAAAGTACCCAATTTCCCTGCTACCCTTGTATTAACTTCAATGGGTTATGCTTATCAAGAGGCTGTTGCAAGTGGTGCCAACATGAATATTTCATTGGTACAAACAAGTGCGGCTTTGGGTGAAGTAGTTGTTATTGCTTATGGTACCCGAAGAAAGGGAGACCTTACTGGTGCGGTAACTTCTTTAGGAACAAAAGATTTTCAAAAAGGGGTTATTAATTCATCGGAACAATTGCTGCAAGGAAAAGTAGCCGGATTACAAATTACTACAGGTGGTGGTTCCGCAGGCGGCGGAAGTAGAATTCGTATAAGGGGTGGGGCTTCACTAAATGCGAGTAATGATCCACTAATAGTTGTGGATGGTATTCCTGTAGAAAGCAATGGAATTGCAGGAACAGGTAATTTATTAAATACAATCAATCCAAATGATATAGAAAGTATGAGTGTGTTGAAAGACGCATCTGCTACTGCCTTATATGGTTCAAGGGCATCAAATGGCGTTTTGATAATTACTACTAAAAAAGGCGTTAAGGGCAAAGTAAAATATAATTTTAATTCTCAAGCTTCAGTAGGATCTATTGTTAAAAAAGTAGATGTACTAACTAGTGATGAAATTAGATCTATCATAAATACTGATGCTGCAACAACTGGAATTAATACATACAAAAATGTTTTGGGAACAGCCAATACCGATTGGCAAAATGAAATTTATCGTTCTGCCATAGGGTTTGATAATAATATAAGTGCAAGTGGAAGTATTGGTAGTATACCTTTTCGTGCTTCACTTGGTACCCTAAATCAAAATGGGATACTAAAAACAGATAATTTTAAAAGAGTTTCTACTGCATTAAATTTATCTCCTAAGTTTTTAAATAACCATCTTGCTGTAAATGTGAATGTAAAATATAGCCAAACAAAAAATAGGTTCGCCGATCAAGGTGCAATAGGTAATGCCGTTTCTTTTGATCCTACTCAACCCGTTTTTGCAACCAATAATTATGGTGGATATTTTGAGTGGCTTCAACCAGATACCAAGCCTATTGATTTAGCTAATCGTAATCCACTAGGATTACTAGAGTTAAGGAATAATAATTCTGTAGTAAGTCGTTTAATTGGAAATATACAATTAGATTACAAGCTTGCGTTTTTCCCAGACTTACATGTGTTGCTCAATTTGGGTGTTGATAATTCTACTGGTAAAGGCGATGATAATATTCTTGCATTATCTGCAACCAATTATAGAACCAACGGAAGATTCTCACATTATTCTCAGAAAAAAACCAATACGCTTGCAGACATATCATTATTTTATACAAAAGATTTAAGTAAGATAGATAGCAAAATAGATTTGTTGGCTGGCCATAGTTACCAAGACTTCATAACCGAAGTAAGTAATTATGCTGCCTATGGTGAAAATGGAACCCTAATTCCTGGTTCTACTCCTGCATTTGCCACAGATAAACCTCAATACCGTTTAGAAAGTTATTTTGGAAGACTAAACTATACACTTGCTAATAAGTATTTATTAACCGCATCTATAAGAAGAGATGCCAGCTCTAAATTTTCAGCAAATAATCGAGTAGGTTATTTCCCCGCAGTTGCTGCTGCATGGAAATTAAGAGAAACATTTTTTAAAAATAGCATCGCTTTGTACGATTTAAAATTGAGAGTAGGATGGGGAGTTACTGGTCAACAAGACGTTGGTAATTTATATCCTTATTTGCCAAGGTATAGTAGAAGTACATCAACTGCTGCCTATCAGTTTGGTAACACATTTTATACTTTTCTAAGACCATCGGCCTATGATGCCAACATCAAGTGGGAAACTACCACCACCAGTAACTTAGGTTTGGATTTTGCTTTTTTAAATAATAGAATTTCTGGTAGTATTGATGTGTATAAAAAAACAACAAAAGATTTATTAAGTGTAATACCTGTTGCACCTGGATCTAATTTTGATATCACTTTACTTACCAATGTAGGTAATATGGAAAATAAAGGGGTTGAGTTTACCATCAACACGGTTCCTGTTAAAACAAAAGACCTTACTTGGGATTTTGGTTTTAATATCACCTATAACCAATCTAATATTACCAATCTTTTAAAACAGGAAGATCCTAATTTTAAAGGTATTGACGTAAGTGGAATTGGTGGAGGTACTGGTAATAATATTGGTAAGTTTTTAGTTGGTTATGCACCTTATACTTTTAATGTGTTTAAACAGGTATACGATAAAACTACTGGTAACCCAATTGAAGGATTATATGAAGACATCAATAGAGACGGCAAAGTAGATGATGCAGATAGGTACAATTATAAAAAACCAGCACCAGATGTATTGTTGGGCTTTAATACACAATTAGCCTACAAAAAATGGACAGTGGGTATTGCGGCGCATAGTTCTTTAGGTAACTATTTGTACAATAATTACAATTCATCTAATGCAGTATTAAGAACTATCAAAAATCCAATTAATTTTATTGGAAATGCTTCTCGTAGCTATTTAGATACGAAGTTTAATAATAATCAATACTTATCGGATTTATACATAGAGAATGCCTCTTTTTTGCGAATAGACAATTTGAATATTGGATACAATGCAGGAACAGTATTAAACAAAAAAGCATCATTGCGTGTAAATCTTAGTGTTCAGAATGTATTGGTTATTACGAAATATAAAGGATTAGACCCAGAGAATTCTAGCGATTCTGGAGTAGATGGAAATATTTACCCACGTCCGAGAATTATTTCACTCGGTGTAAACTTTGATTTCTAATATTTAAAAACGAATTATATGAAAAGTAAAACACTTATAAAATATATACTCGCTGTTACATTAGTAGTTTCTGCTGCTTCATGTGCAAAAAAGCTTGATCTATTTCCTCAAAACGATTTAACACCTGTTAATACATATTCAAATGCTGCAGGATATAAAAGCGTTTTGGCTAAAGTATATGGTGGGCTTTCTATTACAGGAAATCAAGGTCCTGCCGGTCAACCCGATATTGCGGGCGGGTTAGATGAAGGTTCACAGGTAGCCTTTATTAGAATGTTCTTTAATTGCCAAGAACTACCAACAGATGAAGCTGTTGTGGCTTGGAATGATCAAACAATTCAGGATTTCCATAATTTAAAATGGACCAGTATAGATCCATTCTTAAAAGGAATTTATGCAAGGCCTATATATAATATTACATTAGGCAATGAATATCTTAGGGAATCTACTGATGAAAAATTAGCAGCAAGAGGAATTACAGGAGCGGAAGCTGCGGAAATTAAAAAGGCAAGGGCAGAAGTGCGTTTTTTACGAGCATTTAATTATTGGGTAATGTTAGACCTTTTTGGAAAATCTACTTTTATAACCGAAGACAATTTAATAGGTACAGATTTACCAAAAGAAATTACAAGACCCGAACTTTTTGCTTATATCGAAAAGGAATTAAAAGCAATTGATTTGGAATTAGCTGCTGCTAAAACCATTGAATATGGCAGAGTGGATCAATCTGCTGCTTGGGCTTTACTAGCAAGACTATATTTAAACGCAGGAGTGTACACAGGAACTCAACGTTATACCGATGCAGTTACCTATGCTAAGAAAGTAATTGGTGTAGCTGGATATAGTTTGCAAAATGGCTACAATAAATTATTTATGGCCGATAACCATAAATATACCAATGAAATTATTTGGGCTATTAACTGTGATGGATTACAAACCCAAGCGTATGGAAATACTACCTTCTTTGTGCATGCTGCCGCAGGTGATGATGCTTCAGAATATGGAGTAGGAGGAGGATGGTATGGATATAGAGCCACTAGTGCATTGGGTAATATGTTTCCTAAAGCTGGAACAGGAGATATTGATACCACAAAGGATAAACGCGGAGCTGCTTTTTATACATCAAAATTTAAGGGAACAGTAGCACAAGCATCCTTAAGTAGTATTAGTGATTTTAATACGGGTTTACATGTAAGAAAATATGTAAATATTAAATCGGATGGTTCTGCTGTATCAGATATTACTAAAACATTTTCTGATGTAGATTTTCCCGTATTCCGTTTATCTGAAATGTACCTCATTTATGCCGAAGCTGTATTAAGAGGAGGAACTGGTGGGGATGTAACTACTGCATTAGGATATGTGAATGCTATTAGATCAAGAGCAGGTGCTACCGCTATTATTCCTGCAGAATTAAATACCCAGTTTGTATTAGATGAAAGAGCCAGAGAATTGTTCTGGGAAGGGCATAGAAGAACAGATTTAATTAGATATGGGTTATTAACCAGTGCTACTTATTTATGGCCTTGGAAAGGAGGAATTGCTTCTGGAACAGCCGTAGATGCTAAGTACAATTTATTCCCCATTCCTGCTGCAAATAGAACGGCAAATCCTAATCTTCAACAAAATGCAGGGTACTAATTTTAATTGAAAAAAAAGATCAACTAAACAAATAGTATTTCTTAAAACAATTAAAAATTTAAAAATAATAATATGAAAAAAATTGCCAACATATTGTTCTTCTCCTTACTACTAACCGTATTTTTCGGTTCTTGTAAAAAGGATGAATTTAAGAACTATTTCGAAGGAGGCACTGCTCCTGTTTTATCTACTTCAGCCTCAGCAGTAAAGCTTTCTTATGCTACCGCTTCAGATGAGGCAGTAAAGCTATCTTGGACCAATCCCAATTATGTATTTACAACTGGAGTTAGTTCACAAAATGTAAACTATGTTTTGGAAATAGACACCACTGGAGCCAATTTTACCAATCCAAATAAAAAATCAATTTCTATAAGTCAAGATCTTGCGATCTCTATTAAGGTTGCAGAATTCAATGACTATTTATTGAATCAATTGGTTTTAAAACCGGGCATAGTGCATAATTTAGACGTTAGGGTTAAAGCTAGTTTGGCTAGTGGCACAGTACCCATATATTCGAACGTATTAAAACTAACAGCAACTCCATACAGCATACCTCCAAAAGTAGCAGTACCTAGTTCGGGTAAATTGTTTTTAGTAGGGGATGCTTCTCCAGGTGGTTGGAATAATCCAGTGCCCGTTCCAACTCAAGAGTTTACAAAAGTTACTGAAACTTTATATGAATTAACCATACCACTATCAGCAGGAAAATCGTATTTGTTTTTACCTGTAAATGGAGATTGGGGATTTAAATATGGTGCAATAGGGGCCAATAATTCCAATAATCCAGATGGGGATGACTTTAAGCCTAATGGGGGAGACATGTTGGCGCCAGCTTCTAATGGTACATATAAAATTGTTGTTGATTTTCAAAGAGGAAAGTTTTCTGTAACCAAACAATAAACAAGGCTCATTCAATATCAATTCATTCTTTAAATAATTTTATTTATGAAAAATATAGTCAATTTTCTTTTTTTATCAAGCTTGCTTATCTTGATAGGAATGGGCTGTAAAAAAGTAGAAAGCCTGCCCTTTTATACAAGTGGTACAGCTTCCGTTTTGAGTAGTTCAGTTACCAGTATTGCTGCAGTTCCTGCAGATTCAAATAAAACGGCACTAAGTTTAACTTGGACGTCTCCTGGATATGCAACTGATTCTACCGCTAATAAATACCTAGTTGAAATAGATTCAACAGGAAGGAATTTTATTAAAAAATTTACGAAAGTGGTTACAGGTAGTTTAAGTACTGCATTTACCAATAAGGAAATTAATTTAGTGGCATTAGGATTTGGATTTGCCTACAATAAACCTTACGACATTGATGTGCGTGTTACTTCTTCTTATGCTAACAACAATAATCAATTACAGTCGAATGTAATTAAATTAAGAATTACACCTTATGTGGTTCCTCCCAAAGTGGTTCCTCCAGCTTCTAAAACACTTTTTTTAGTAGGAAGTGCTACTGCAGGTGGATGGGCTAATCCTGTTCCTGAACGTGCTCAAGCCTTTACAAGGGTAGATTCTGTTACCTATAGTGGTACATTCTTTATTAATGGAGGTCAAGAATTTTTAGTGTTGCCCAATAATGGAGATTGGTCTAAAAAATATTCAGTAGCAGATAAAACGGTGATAGGATTAAGTGCCGGAGGAAATTTTGGTGCAGATTTAAATGATAATTTTCCTGCTCCTGCTAAAACTGGTTTTTATACGATCACATTAGATTTTCAAGGTGGTAAATTCACAGTTGTACCCAGTGGTACATATGGATTAATATATGTGCCCGGTGATTACCAAGGATGGGATCCTGCCAAGGCGCTTACATTGGGATCTCCAAAAAATGATGGTAATTATGAAGGGTATATTAATTTCCCTGTAGGTGGTACTTTAGAATTTAAATTAACTACAGGTCCCGATTGGAGTAATGCCTTGGGAGATGCAGGAAGTGGTACACTAAGTGGCAGCGGGGCTAATTTAAAAGTGCCTTCTGCAGGCTATTATAAAATTAATGCAAATACTACAACCAATACATGGTCTGCTACTAAAACAACTTGGGGATTAATAGGAAGCTTTGCTGCAAGTAACTGGGGGGCTGATGTAAATATGGTGTATGATGCAGGCTCAAATTCATGGTCGGCAACGATTAGCTTGGCAGCAGGAGATGAATTTAAATTCAGGGCAAATAGTGCTTGGGATTTGAATTATGGTGATACAGGAGCAGATGGAAGTTTAGAAGGTGGTGGAGATAATATTAAAGGAATAGCTGCTGGGTCACATAAAATTACATTGTTTTTAAATAATTCAGGGTACTATACTTATAAAGTAGAATAGTAGTTCTTGGTAGTTGGTTTAAAGCAAAATGCCTCTTGATATTTTCAAGGGGCATTTTATTATGTATTATCTTGCTATGGTTATTGCCATGAATAATTATCACTAATGATGAAAAAATACTGTTTATATCTGCTATTGATAGTGATTAGTTCTCAACAATTATTTGCACAAATCAACAAAGAGATTGCCATTTATGCGCATACCAATCAACAGTTGTATAGAGCTGGAGAAACGGTGTTTGCTAAATTATTTATTGTTGATGCAGATACATTAATGGTACAGCCAGTGAATATATATGCAGATTGGTACAATGCAGAAGGGTACTTGATAGAGCACCAAACTGTTTTGAGTGAATTTGGAGGTGCAACAGCTACTTTTACTATTCCCGCGCAATATTCATTTGAATTTGTAAGACTTCGTTTATATACATTAACCTCATTGCAACAATCAAGTCAATCTGCTTATTCCGATCAAGTTATTTTTGTTAGGAATAAGAAAAAAATAAATAAGTTATCTAATTTGGATAGCATAAATAATGTTTTAATAAGTGAAACTGATCAAGAACCAGCCCAATGTACATCAGCCGAACTAAATTCTTTAGATTCGGGAATTCAAATTAAGTTGGTTGAAAAAAACCTAGGATTTAAAGGAAGAAACGAGTGGATAATAGAAAATAAAGGGAATCAATTTATGAATCTTTCAGTATCCGTAGTAGATGACGAAATGAATATTACTAATCCATTTAATATACTCAATCAATTGGGTGCTTTTTATAGAAGAAAAAGTAATAATAAAAGTGCTACTTCCATTGCTACAAAAGGTATTGGCATGTACAATGATGCCTATATACAATTAAAGGGAACTATACAAAGTGAATCAAAAAGGATTGATAAAAAAGTTCAGTTAATTTGTTCAATATTCAAAAGAGGGCAAATGCCAATCATCAATGAATACCCTGTATATATAGATGGTAGCTTTTTAATTCAAAATCTTTACTTTACTGATTCGGCTAAGCTATCAATACAGTTAAACCATCAAGAAAAGGGCAAAAAAAAGTTTGGAGTTACATACACTCAATTAGGATTATTTAAAGATGCACCACTCTTTCAAAATAATTGGAAGTGGAAGCACCCATATATGAATATAAATCAATCAGTAAATAGTAATCCCTATTACATATCTACCGATATCAATGAAGTTGTTGTACATAGTTTTGTAAAGTCTGAAATACATGAATTAGAAGATAAATATGCTTCAGGTTTATTTAAAGGTGGGGATGCATTCGAATTTAATTTGCTAAAGCCCAACACGATATCATTTCCCACACTATTTCATTATTTGCAAGGGAAAGTACCAGGATTACAAATTGTATTTCAAAGTTCAATGGGGCCATCTTCTATTGATACATCCATATTTTCTAGTAAAAAAGAAGAAGGCAGTGCCTTGTTTGGAGTACCTAAATTTTACTGGAGATCTAGCCAAGATGAAATTAAATTTTTTCTCAATCAAATGCCCACAGATGCAAGTACCATTATGACTTTGTTGATGAATGAGATTGCTTATGTAAAAGTATTTAGACCTCCTTTTTTAGGAGCTGCATTGGGAGCACCCAATGGTGCTATAGCAGTTTATACTAAAATTGGGGATGAAATTGAACTAGAACCTTCCTTCACTAAGTATGGCGGCTATCCCATACTTGGGTATACTTCGGTTATTCCATATATACAACCCGATTATTCTATTACAAAAAATAGAGAAATACAGGATGGTAGAAAATCATTGTGTTGGGTTCCTACTATTTATTTAAATCACCAGCAAAAATCACAGGGATTTGTTTACTATAATAATGATAAAAGTAAAAAGCATCGAATTATAGTGGAAGGGGTGATGCACAATGGAAAGCTGGTAAGAAAAGAATGGGTGGTTGAGTAGCATTTTTATTGATGCTATTTTGAATTTGAAGTAGTTACTTGATTTTTTACTAATTAAATTGGTTTGACAATCGGAATTCATTTGGGGTCATTCCAACTCTTTTTTTATTAGATCTCCAAAGCCCCTGTTCGCTGCGCGAACGGTCTTTATCGTTTCTCCACTTACAAAAGGATTCACATTCGCTTCGCTCATGTGTTCCTTTCGTAT
>JAVHPL010000187.1:48835-70994 GCA_036170555.1 Sediminibacterium sp.
TTTCTCCACTTACAAAAGGATTCACATTCGCTTCGCTCATGTGTTCCTTTCGTATTGGGCTTACCCAAAGCCTCTGTTCGCTTCGCGAACGGTCTTTATTATTTTTATAGCTCCCTCGAACAAGTTCGGGTCGCTAAAAAATAATAAAGCCCCGCATTTCATGCGAGGCTTTGTGACCGCGTTAGGATTCAAACCTAAAACCCCCTCATCCGTAGTGAGGTACTCTATTCAGTTGAGCTACGCAGCCAGTACTTTAAGGGTTGCAAATATAAAGCATTACAATTTATTCACAAAATCTGGTTGAATATGATTTTTTTTGGATTGAGCAATTATTTAGCTTGTTTAGGTATGTTTTATTTTCTAACTTCTTAATTTACATGATGATGAAAAGGAGAACTTGCTTATTGTTTGTATGTAGTTATATTATTCCTCTATTTTGTACCAATTTATCCGCGCAATTAGATGCTACCAAGAAAAAACAGGTAGTTGTTTTTCCTGTAGTTGCTAAGTCTATTGAAACTGGATGGGCATTTGGAGTGGCAGGCTCTTTAACGTTCAAACCATTTAAAAAAGATACGATTTCTCGAACTTCCAACTTACAAGTTCTCGCTTTGTATTCAACAAAAAAACAATTTGTTTCGGCTATCAATGGGTCTCAATATTTTAATAAGGAAAAGTATATATTATTAGAACAAATTTCATACAGTTCTTTTCCCGATAAATTTTGGGGGCTTGGGAAAAATAGCTCCAATAATGCAGAAGAACCATATCAATTTCAGCAATTTTATTTGTATACCCATTTAATGAGAAAATTAGCTCCACATCTTTTTGTAGGAAGTTTATTTGAGTTTCAAAAAGTATGGAATATTCGTTATCAGCCTGGGGGTTTGTTTGATCAACAAAACATTGCTGGTAGGGGAGGTTATCAAGTATCTGGCTTAGGTGCCAGTATTACGTATGATAGTAGAAACAATGCTTTCTCTCCCAATAAAGGAAGTTTTATTCAATTCTATGTTAATCATTTTGCGCCAGTATTTGGATCTAATTTTCTTTTTACCAATTTCGTTTTAGATGTTCGAAAATACATTCCCGTATGTACTAATCAAGTACTCGCATTGCAATTGTATAGTTTTAATAATAGTGGAGAAAATATACCTATCAGAAGCTTAGCTACTTTTGGTGGAGCCAGTAGAATGAGAGGTTATTATGAAGGGAGATATAAAGACAAACAGGAATTTGTAATTCAATCCGAATACCGATTCCCCATATATAAGCGTTTTGGTGCTGTGTTATTTGGTGGAGTGGGTAATGTTCATCATACAGTAAGTGATTTTTCATTGAGCAATATAAAATATTCTTATGGTGGGGGGCTTCGAGTTGCAATTAATAAATCGGAGAAATTAAATATCCGTGTAGACTATGGTATTGCAGGTGGCCCAAATAAAGGGTTCTATCTTCAAATAGGAGAAGCTTTTTAAAGTGCTGCTATTTTTTTTCCTGTATAATATACAAGTAAGGTAAGTGGGAATGCTGCAATCACATCTATGGTATAGTGTATATGTTGAATTAATACCATTACAGCAATCAATAGGGTAGTGGTACCTGTAATCATTTTGTCTCTAGGACTCTTTAAGGTTAAAAACATTAAAAACTGGGTGGCAGTATGCCCAGAATAAAATAAATCTTTTTGAATAAAAATATTTTTACCCCCATAAAAAATACTGGTAACAGGATCGTTCAATGGAATTAATCCAAGGGGCGGATCTAGTTGAATAAACGAAATACTAATGATTCTAGAAATGCTGAGTAGTAAAAATGAAAGTAAAAATTGTAAAAAAATAGTAGGTTCATTGATTAATCTATAGATTAACATTATTGCAGTGCCCCAAATAATAATAAATATTGGAACAGATAAATTTACTGATGGAATTTGTGCCAATATATAGTCTTTAAGAACAATCCCTTTCCTTAATTCTATTAATGCAAAAAAACGGGGAAATGAAACAAGCACAATACTCAGCAATAAAGTTCCAATAATGGTTTTATTTCTAAAATGCACATTGGCCCAGGCATTTTTCCACTTTAAAGCTAGCGCTTTATTTTTTTCTTGCTGTTGCATGTTGTAAATGTAAAACGTCCCGATGATACTATCGGAACGTTTATTTAAATAGCGTTTTAGTGCTTAGTAGTGCCAGCGAACAAAAGCTTCCATAGCAGCATATTTGGTTAGTCCTAAGCTTGCGTAAAGATTGGCTGTATTGGCATTTCTATCTTCCGCTCTCTGCCAAAATTCTCTACTATCTGCCCCTTGAAATGGAACGGCATCTTTTTGAGATTGATGAATAAAAATACCAAATCTTTTTTTCTTTACTTGATCTGGGCTCATGGGTATAGCCATTTCAATTTCTGTAATATTCCATTCCTGCCAAGCGCCCTTGTATAACCAAACCCAGCAATCTTTTACCCAAGCATCGCCCTCTGCTTTAATTCTTTTTAATGCCTCAAATACGGCCTCTAAACAAACTTTATGTGTGCCATGTGGATCTGCTAAATCTCCTGCACAAAAAACTTGATGAGGTTGAATTTCTCTTAGCAATTTCATGGTAAGTAAAATATCTGCTTCGCCCAATGGTTTTTTTTCTACTGCACCTGTTTCATAAAAAGGCATATTCATAAAATGACAACGATCTTCTGTTAGCCCAACATATCTGCATGTTGCTTTTGCTTCTCCTCTTCTTATTAACCCTTTTATAGAACGTATTTCAGCCGTATCTAATTGATCTTTTTTCTTGGCTGCTATAAATTGGCGGGTAACTTGCAATTGTTCTCTGCTCTTGCTATTGTCTATTCCAAACATTTCTTCAAAACCTACTGCAAAATCTATGAATCTGGTAACAAATTCATCTGAAACAGCAATATTCCCACTAGTTTGATAGGCCACATGTACTTCATTTCCTTGATCATGTAACCGCATGAAAGTTCCACCCATACTTATAATATCATCGTCTGGATGTGGGGAAAAGATCAAACATTTTTTTGGATATGGGGCACTTCTTTCTGGATGGGCGGGTATAACAGCATTGGGCTTTCCTGCGGGCCAACCTGTAATACTATCGCGTAACATGTAAAATACTTGTAAATTAATTTCGTACGCATCTCCTTTTTCTACCAACAAATCGGATAATCCATTTTCGGTATAATCTAGTGATGTTAAACTCAATACCGATTTATTTAATTTAAGTGCTAAAAAAACCACAGCCCTTTTTATTAACGCATTGGTCCAAATACAGTCTCCCGCTAACCATGGAGATTTTATTCTTGTTAAATCGGCTGATGCTAATTCGTCTACCACAAAACTTACATCATTGTGTTGTTGCAAAATACTGGCTGGAATGGTTTCAGTTACATTACCTTCTACTGATTTAGCAACAATATGGGCTTTATTACCCCAAGCCATCAACAATATTTTTTTTGCTTTTAAAATGGTGCTAATGCCCATTGTAACAGCCAATCGAGGAACTTTTGAAATACTTAGAAATTCATAAGAATTAGCAATTCTTGTACTGTTTTCTAAATTTACCAATCTGGTTTTAGAAAAGATGCTCGATCCTGGTTCATTAAAACCAATATGGCCATTTTGTCCTATTCCTAATATTTGTAAATCAATGCCTCCTGCATCTTCTATCGTTTTTTCATACTTAACACAATATTGCTTCATTTCTTCTTTTGAAGCATTCCCATTGGGTAAATGAATATTGGCTGGATCTATATCAATATGATTAAATAAATGACGATGCATGAAACTCCAGTAACTCTGATACGCTTCTTTCTCTATAGGGTAATATTCATCTAAATTAAAACTGATTACATTTTTAAAGCTTAAGTTGCCCGCTTGGTGCATTTTTACCAATTCTGCATACATCGGAATAGGTGTAGAGCCAGTGGCTAATCCAAGTACACATTTTTCGCCTTTTACTTGTTTCTCTTTTATTAAAGTAGCAATTTGATTGGCAACATATACGGCCCCTTCTTGTTGATTTTTACAAATTTGAACATGTATTTTTTCAAAAGAATCTACCATTGGAACTAGTTTTATAATGCTAAAATAAGCCTGTTTTTCTATTCCTACAACATTAATCGTCAAAAAACCGCAAAAAAACGCAGTTAATTTGCAGGTTTATTAAAATTAGTTCCCCATAATTCATACCTTTTGTATTGTTGCTGCATCCTTTCTTGGAATTGGGGCCAATTACGATTTTCCTTACTACTCCAAAGTACTTCGCTTAAAGCACTCATACGAGGAAAAAGCATATAAGCTGCCTTGCTACTATTGGTAATATATTCTGTCCATAAATTGGCTTGAGCTCCCAATACATATTGCGCATCTTCTTCACTCATCCCCTTCGGTACGGGTTCATAACCATATACTTTTTGCAAATCGGTGAACCCTCCAATAGTAACAGAATCTTCTCGCTTATTTTGGGCATGATCAAAATATACCCATTCTCCTGGTGTCATAATAACTTGGTGCTTTTGCTTTGCAGCTACAATACCACCTTTTTCGCCTCTCCAGCTCATTACCAATGCGTTTGGGGCTAATCCACCTTCTAATATTTCATCCCAACCAATGATCTGTTTCCCTTTACTGTTTAAGTATTTTTCTATACGTTGAATAAAATAACTTTGTAAACCATGTTCATCTTTTAAATTTTTTTCTTTAATAAGTTGCTGGCAAAATGCTGATCTTTTCCAAGAATCTTTTGGGCACTCATCTCCACCAATATGTATATACTTATAAGGGAATAAGGCAATTACTTCGTTAAAAACATTTTCTAAAAATGTAAACGTTGTTTCACTAGGGCAATATACATCTTCGAAAACACCCCAGGTTTGTTGTACCTGTTTGCCTTCTGTTGTTCCATTCCAGGCTGTTTTAGCAGGATGTTTGGTAGATTCATTAGGAAAACAACTTAACTCGGGATAAGCCGCAATGGCTGCCGATGAATGTCCTGGTAATTCTATTTCCGGAATGATATCTATATATCTTTCTGCCGCATACTGTACAATTTCTTTAATTTGATCTTGTGTGTAGTATCCTCCATATACTGTGTTGGTGTTTCCTGTTCCTGGGTACCTTCCAATGGTAGTTCCATTTCTATAAGCACCAACTTGAGTAAGTTTGGGATATTTTTTTATTTCTATTCGCCAACCCTGATCTTCTGTTAAATGCCAATGAAACGTATTCATCTTATGCATCGCAATAAAATCAATATATTTTTTTATGAAATCTATTGTAAAGAAATGTCGGCCAACATCTAAATGCATTCCCCTGTAAGCAAAGCGGGGCATATCTTTAATATTTAATTGCGGTACATTGATAGCGGTAGTTTTATGTACAGGCAATAATTGTAATAGAGTTTGAACTCCATAAAATACACCAATTGGTTGACTGGCTTCAATGGAAATATATTCATTAGTTACTTCCATCTGATAGGCCCCTTTTATTGTATGATCTAATTGCTTTATTCTAAGTACAATATTACCAGTAGCAATTCCTTTTGTACTTATAGGTAGGGTAACGCCATATATTTGTTGAATATACAATTGTAAAAAAGAAGCCGATTTTTCTAATCCGCTAGATCCCAAAATGATGCTGGTATTTGGTTGAATAGAAAAATGTCCTTTCCCCATTGTTAATTGGGTGGGTTGGGGAATGATAGAAACTTCCTGTGCGCTTAAAAAAATGGACGGAATTAATACTAAACTGGTAAAAATTTTTTTCATAATAGCCAATTGTTGGTAAAGCAATACTTGAAATTAAAAAAGATTCCCCGTTTGAGGAATCTTTTTATATAAACGCTTTCTAAAAGAGATTAATCTACTTTGGTTAGTTTAATTAAGTTAGTTGGTAAATGTTGTGAAACTGGAGTACTGCCTGTATTTATTACTACATCTCCACTTTTTACAAAACCTCTTTCTTTTAAAATGTCAATTTGGTCTGTAACAATTCCGTCTAAACTATCTTCTTCGGAATAATGAAATGCTCTTACTCCCCAACTTAAGCTAAGCTGATTCACCAGTGTTTTTTCTTTGGTGAAAATATATAAGGGAGAAGAAGGTCTATAGCTAGAAAGCATAAAAGCGGTATAACCACTTTGCGTCATACCAATAAGTGCCGTTGCAGACACGTCTTCGGCCATTTTGCAAGCGTTGTAACAAATAGCATCACTATGAAAAGAAGGAGAGTGTGGCTGAGGTTTTAAGTCTTCTGAACGATTGTATCTGTATTCTTTTCTCTCCACTTCTGCAATAATTTTACGCATGGTTTGAACAACTAAGGTAGGATAGTTACCTGCAGCAGTTTCTCCACTCAACATAACGGCATCTGCACCTTCTAATACAGCATTTGCTACATCGGTAATTTCACTACGGTTGGGCTTAACCCTTTCCATCATACTCTCCATCATTTGTGTTGCAACAATTACAGGCTTAGCTCGGTGAATACATTTACGAATAAGTTCTTTTTGTATCAATGGAATTTGTTCTACTGGTAATTCAACACCCAAATCTCCACGTGCAACCATGATACCATCACTTTCTAAAATAATATCTCGAATATTAACTAGGGCTTCTGGTTTTTCTATTTTTGCAATAATTTTAGTTTTGCTATTTTTTTCATCCAACTTACTTCTTAGTATTACTATATCTTTTACACTTCTAACAAAACTAAGAGCTACCCAGTCACATTTTTGTTCTATGATAAATTCTAAGTCTGCAAGGTCTTTTTCTGTTAATGCTGGTAAGGAAATTTTTGTATCTGGTAAATTAATTCCTTTTTTAGAAGAAAGAATTCCTCCTAAAATAACTTGCACTTTTACATCTCCATTTTTTTCTATGCCAACTACTTTTACTTCTAATTTACCATCATCTATCATGATAATATTACCCATGGTAACATCTCCAGCAAGATTTGGATAAGACACATAAATTTTTTCTAGGGTACCTATACATTTTTCATTGGTAAATGTGAGCACATCACCCTCTTTTATTTCTAACGCATTGTGCTCAATTTCGCCAACGCGTAATTTAGGGCCTTGCAAATCGGCTAATATGGCAATATTGTATGGTTCAGTACTATTGATTTTTTTAATATGCTCTATGATAGAAAGCTTGTCTTCATGGCTTCCATGAGAAAAATTTAATCTAAAAACATTTACTCCCGCTTGAACCAATTCGAGCAGTTTTTCGTAAGTGTCACAGGCTGGTCCTACGGTTGCTACAATTTTAGTTCTGTGAGCAACGTGTTTAACACCCGCTTCTTTGTCCATATCCTTGTGCAGGTATTTGTCTAAGTTTTTTGACATGATATTTACTATTATTTATTTTTTAATTAACTAGCAAGAATTTTTACAATACGCAACCAGTCGTCTGATATTTTTTGTTTGGCTTTTACCGCACTGTCTAATGGGGTATAATGTAGTTTGTTATTTAAAATACCTACCATTACATTATGTGTTCCATTTAATAAACATTCAACAGCAGCAAATCCCATTCTGCTGGCTATTAATCTGTCTAAGCAGGAGGGGGATCCACCTCTTTGTATATGACCTAAAATACAAACTCGTATATCGGCATTGGGTAAACGCTTTTTTAAAATAGCACCAATTTCATTAGCTCCACCAAATTTATCTCCTTCGGCTACCACTACTAAATTTACTAGTTTCTTGCGTTTCTCTTTTTCATTTAAGGAAGCAATGATTGCTTCAATATCTGTTTTCGTTTCTGGGATTAAAATATTTTCAGCTCCAGTAGCAATACCACTATGTAAGGCAATATAGCCTGCATCTCTTCCCATTACTTCTACAATAAATAAACGATCATGTGCATCTGCCGTATCTCTAATTTTATCAATGGCTTCAACTGCAGTGTTTACAGCAGTATCAAATCCGATGGTAAAATCACTTCCTGCAATATCTTTATCTATAGTGCCAGGCAATCCGATACAAGGAATATCAAATTCATTGGCAAATTTTTGAGCCCCTTTAAAACTTCCATCTCCTCCAATTATAACTAAACCATTAATGCCTCGTTTTTTTAAATTCTCGTAAGCTAATTTTCTGCCTTCAAATTCAAAAAATTCTGTACTTCTTGCAGTTTTTAAAATAGTACCGCCTCTTTGAATAATATTTGCTACCGATCGGGAGTCCATGGGAACAATATCATCATCAATCATTCCGCTATAACCACGCATGATGCCATACATTTCTAAGCCATAATACAATCCTGTTCTAACTACCGCCCTAATTGCAGCATTCATACCGGGGGCATCTCCCCCAGAACTAAGTACCCCTATCTTGGTTATTTTTTTTTCTGCCATTGTTCAATTTCAATTCTCTGTTAATTAACAAGTGTACATATTACAAAAAAACAATGTGTAATAGATACACGGAGTTTCAAAAGTAAGGATTTGAAAGCGAATGACCATTTGTTACTATCGGTTAGTTTTTTCGTAGCATTGTGTTATGAAAATAATGATTACCGGGGCTAATGGTTTTTTAGCACAACATCTTTGTATATTCCTTACTGGCAAAGGGTTTGATGTTATTGCTGTATCAAGGGGGAACTGTAGAATACCCAAACACTTATTCATTAATTATACTACGCTAGAACTAACAGATGTTAGTTCTGTGCAACATTTTATTGAATATGTTCAACCCCAGGTAATTATTCATGTTGCCGCCATGAGTAAACCAGACGAATGTGAATTTGATCAACCAGCCTGTATATTGAACAATGTTACGGCAACCAAGAACCTGTTGGAAGCGTCACAAAACAAGGGAATTCATTTTATATATATATCAACAGATTTTATTTTTGGGGAAGATGGTCCACATGCCGAAAATGATGAACCCCAACCACTTAATTTTTATGGTGCTTCTAAATTGATGGCAGAAAATTGTGTAAAAGAGTTAGCCAATAGTTATACAATCATAAGACCTGTATTTATTTATGGAAAGCATTGGGAAGGTATGCGTTATAGCTTTATACAATGGGTAGCTCAACAGTTAAAAGCAGAAAAAAATATTAAAGTAGTAAGTGATCAATTAAGAACACCCACTTATGTAAATGATATATGTTGGGGAATTGCTCAAATAATTCAATTAAAAAAACTAGGGGTATATCATTTAGCTGGGAAAGATATTTGTTCGCCCTATACAATGGCTTTAACTGTTGCCAAAGTGCTGCATTTAGATGCTTCTTTAATAGAAGAGGTTAACAGTGATAGTTTTCCAGAGCCTGTTAAACGTTCAAAAAAATCGGGACTTCTCATTCATAAAGCCATTATGGAACTAAACTATAACCCCCTCTCATTTGAAGAAGGGGTTAAAAAAAGTTTTAGCTGAATTATTTGTGTGGTAAAAAAATTTCTGCCATCATACACCTCGCACTTCCTCCTCCATTGGTTTCAATACTGCTGATATCTGAGTGAATAATCCGATTATATTTTTCTAATTGGTTAATTTGTTCAGGTAATAAAATATGGTATGCTTGTGAAGACATTACCAATATTCGTTCACCTAAATTATTGTGAACTTGAAGCATATTACCTGCAAAATGATTCATTTGATGAAAGCTAATTTCTATAATTTGTTTACCACTTTGGGTAATAGTATTCGTTACTAAATTCCGTTCTATTATATCTTTTATGGAATCTAAACAAATCACCACATATTCATCTGCTACACACATCATCACATTGGTATGATAAATAGGCTCATTGTTTATATCAGTTGCCAAAAATACTATTGGTGTATAATGATAAGTAGCACAAAAAATATTTAATACTGGTAAATTGGTTCTAGGAGACAAGCAAGCGTAGGCTATTTTTTGAACTCTATCTAGTACCATACTTCCCGTTCCTTCTAAAAAAAGTAATTCATTTTCATAATTCGCTAAATTGATGGTTTTTTCTATCATAAATTTTTCTCCAATAGCATCAAGTACCGTTAGTTTTCTTTCTAATCTTCTGTTTTTTGCAAACATGGGATATAAACAAATACTTCCATCTTGATGAAATGAAATCCAGTTATTGGGGAAAATAGAATCAGGAGTATGTGGTTCTGGACTATCCTGAACAATGGTAACATCAATTCCATTGTTAACAAGCACTTGAATAAAATCATCAAATTCTTTTTTAGCCTTTGATTGTAGAAGTTCATCGCTTGCATTTTTTTGAAAGCGATTGTTTATAGCGGTTTCTGTATTAAAATCAAAATGTACCGGTTGTATCATTAAAATATGTGAAGTATGTTGCATAATTTTCATTTAAAGTTCAACTGATTCTCGCCATAAGGGCATACTCATACAATGAAATCCTCCTCTTGCTCTAGATAATTCTGCTGAAGGCATCAAAATAAAGGTATCTTTTATCAATTCAATATCAGTAGTTCCAGCTTCTATTGATTGTAATAAATCTTTTACTTTTACAATGTTAAAACCAGCTTGTTTAAATGCCTCCGTTGTTTTATCGTTTCTGTCGTAACCCAATACTACGCCTTCTTTTAGCGCTAATAAATTACATGAATCTGTCCACTGTTCTCTTACACTATACGGAAACTCATTATTGCCCGAATAAATAAATTTTACTTCATTTGTACAGTGTAAATCATTTTTACTTATATCTACTAATAAGTCTTCTAAGTTTTCAAATGATATTGGATTCTCTGGATTTTTTCTGTGAAATTGAAGAATTTTTATTTTTTCTTCTTTCTTAATTTCCAAAATTCTTTCTACAGCGGTTTCATCTTCATGCTTAGCTGCTTTTTTAGAAAAGTTTCCCAATATTACCCATACATTTCTTTTTACTTGTGTAAAAACAGTATCTATATGCATATAGTCTCTTTTCTTAGGGATCTTAACGATGGTTACTTTATCCATTAGTCCTAATTCAAATAGGGTATTGGTTATTTTTACTGCGGCTTCTGATGAAGTTCTTTCACTAACGCCAACTAATAAATGAGACTCACTAACTACCATAATATCTCCGCCTTCTAAAGTGATTTTTCTATCATCATCTTCTTTGGGTAATAGAAAATGATGACTAGAATCGGAGAGCTCAATTATTTTATGGTTGTATTCCTTAAAATAAGGATGATTAAAAAAAATATAACGGGCAAGTAATGCTTCCCTGGTTCTTGCTTTTTTGGCTGGTTTATTCAATAAAATATGGTCTTTGATGGTAATTCCAATATCTCTTGTAAAAATAAAATTTGGAATGGGTGCAAATAGCAACCTTTTTTCTTTAGATGTTCCCGAAATAAATGTTTTAGCCAGTTCTTTGGCATCATAATTCATTAATTCTTTTTGCAATTGATACGTACAACCTTCTATGGCACATACAGAAGCAACTAATTTCGATTGAATATCTGCATCAGCTAATATCTCAGCAAGTAACCATTGGAGTTCTATTACTTTATTTGACTGATGGAATGATGGAGATTCTGGTTTGTAAAAAAGACGGTTTGATGATGCTTGGTCTATTTCTTTTAGTTTACCTTTTATTTTTGATGGATCTAAAAAGTACAATAGAATCTTTATATAATAATCATACTCCTCTTTTCTAATGGTATCTAAGTGAACAATATCTTCAAATAACCAGTCTTGCGCTTTAGATGGTACTACTTTACCTAACCCACTGTCTGGGCTATGAACTAATAAACGTTTGAGGGTACCTATTTCGGATGTTACGGAAACTTTCATGTGTATTATTTTATTATTTATTAAGAAAAGTACCTGTTAGCACTATTGTATTTTTAATATATGATTTCGTACACTAAATAAATGGCAACAGTTTGTATTAAGCTATTGATATGTATGAATATCTCTTGCCAATTAGCAATAGCAATCTATAAGTAAAATAAAAAATACTTAATGATCGGGCATGGAATTAAGACCGCGGTACATCCATGCGAAGTGTGCAGTTAAAAATGATATGGTAGAACAATGATTCATCCGTTGGATGCAAATTAAGGTTTTATTTCAAATGGCAACTTACCATGCAAATTACCAGTAGATTCTATAATTTTAAACCTCACGAACATGTCTTCACTATACCATTTTTCTTGATGGGTTTTTTTAATAACTTCTGCGTGTTCCTTTAATTGGTAAGCAAATTGTTTCATCAGTGCCTTACTAGTCCAAATACTAAAAGTGGCTTGTTTTAACCAAGGCACTTCTCCAATTCCTACTGAAGTTACAAAACCTGGTGCAGTAGCCATTTGAGAAGCCACACCATTCACATGTTGCCAAAACCGGCTGAGTTTACTAATTCTAATGGTTGCTCTTGTTAAAATTCCAATAGGACCTTCATATTCGGTTTGTTTTGGCAAAATACCAAAAGCGGCTTTCCCATCCCACAATCCATGACCTTCCAAAGGCTCCATGGTTAAATTCCATTTTTCACAATTAAATAAATACCACCATATAGTCATTATCCAAGGAATATTTTTTTGCGGAGAAAGGCTGTTTTTATGTACAATTAATAATGCCCACTGTTGCCAGTCTGGGGTTTTATCAAAACTGCCGTTTTTCCCGCAACCCATTAGTTTCCAAAACGAAATAGATTGGTTAAACCAAAGTGGAATTCTACAGAATGCCATTGATAAAAAGCCTGCCCATCCAAAAAAGCGGGGATACCTTACAATGGTTAATGTGGTGATCATATTCGAAAATAGGGTGTTTATAATCGTAAATCAAGTAATTTCCCCATATGAAATTGCTAATTACCAATATCGCACAATTGGTTAACATCAGAGCTCAATCAAAAGTTCTCCGTGGAAAAGAATTAGTAGATCTGCCCATTATTGAAAATGCATATCTACAAATTGAAGATGGATTCATTGCAGGATATGGCAAAATGGATCAAATTCCCAATATAAATAAATATAGTTCGGGGGAAATAATTGATGTAAAAGGGGCAACTATTTTACCAACTTGGTGTGATAGTCATACCCATTTGGTATTTGCTGCAAGTAGAGAAGATGAATTTTTAGATAAATTGAATGGGTTAACCTATGCTCAAATTGCAGCAAAGGGAGGTGGTATTTTAAATTCTGCTAAAAAAATAGCTACTACTTCTTCAGATGATTTATTTGCCATGGCCTGGGAGCGGTTACAAATGCTTATTCATTTAGGAACTGGAGCTATTGAAATTAAATCGGGGTATGGGTTAGATGTGGAGAACGAGTTAAAAATGCTTAGGGTAATTCGAAGGTTAAAAGAGGCAGCTTCTATTCCTATTAAAGCTAGTTTTTTAGGTGCCCACACGTATCCAACAGCATATAAAAACAATCATGAAAAGTATATTCGGATGATTATACAAGAAATGCTTCCAGTGATTTCGCAAGAAGGGCTTGCCGATTTTGTAGATGTTTTTTGCGAAGAAGGTTTTTTTAGTGTAGCGGAAACAGAACAAATTTGCCTGGCCGCTTTACAATATGGATTAAAAATAAAATTACATGCCAATCAATTAAGCGCATCAGGTGCAGTGGAATTGGGTGTAAAACTAGGAGCTATTTCGGTTGATCATTTAGAAACAATGAATCCTGCTGCAATGAAGGCATTATCTAATTCCCATACCATTGGAACCTTATTGCCAACTGCTGCCTTTTTTTTAGGTGTGCCCTATCAACCTGCTAGAGATTTAATAGAGGCCAATACAGCCATCGCCCTTGCATCTGATTTTAATCCTGGAACTAGTCCTAGTGGCAATATGAATTTCGTAGTGTCACTTAGTTGTATCCAACTAAAATTATTGCCAGCAGAAGCCATTAATGCGGCTACCATCAATAGTGCTTATGCGATGGATCTTGGCCATGAAGTTGGCAGCATAACGGTTGGCAAAAAAGCCAATTTAATTATTACATATCCAATTCCTTCTATTCAGTATCTTCCGTATGCTTTTGGTACGAACTTGATTCATAAAGTAATGATTAACGGTGCAATAATTTAATTATATTTAGGTACAAGCTGCCAATTTTATGAATCATTTTAAGATTTACTCCAAAGAAGATATTTTGTCTATTACTAAAATTAGACGTTTTGAAACTAAACTGGGAGAGCGGTTGCAGGTTATTAACCAACCACAGCAAATAGAATTATCTATTAAGCAAAGCAATGCAAAATATGTTTTATTAGGTATCCCAGAAGATATTGGCGTAAAAGCTAATGGGGGCATTGGGGGTACTGATTCTGCCTGGTTGGCTTTTATACATGCATTTTTTAATATTCAAAGTAATGATTTTTTAGAAGGAGGAGAATTGTTGGTTTTAGGACATTTTGATTTTGCTGAAATAGAAAAATTAATTGAGCAAAATGCGCATAATTATGAAGAGAGGGTAGAAGCGTATCGTCATGCCGTTAATACAATTGATGCTTCTGTGGAACAATTAATTCATTTAATTACACAGCATAAAAAAATTCCCATTGTTATTGGGGGAGGGCATAATAACTCATATCCATGCATTAAAGGTGCTGCCAAAGGTTATTTCAAAGCTGGCTTAATTCCAATAGCTCAAATTAACGCGATTAATTTAGATGCGCATGCCGATTTTAGACCTATGGAGGGAAGGCATAGCGGGAATGGATTTAGTTATGCAGAGGCGGATGGGTATTTAGAAAAATATTGTGTGATTGGTATTCACGAAAATTATATTCCACAAAATGTTTGGATAGATATGGTTAATAATCCTTTTGTAGACTGTATCACGTATGAAGACATTTTTGTTCACGAAAAAAGAACTTTTTTGCAAGCAGTAGGTCATGCAACTAATTTTACTGAAGATACTTTATGTGGTATAGAATTAGACATAGATTGTATTGCCAACGCTTTAAGCAGTGCACAAAGCCCAGTTGGAATTTCTCCAATACAGGCTAGGCAGTATATTAACTTTGTTACAGCAGATGCTAAAGTGGCTTACTTACATATTTCTGAAGGCGCTATTGCCTTATCTGATGGTAGAAAGGATGTTGGAACTGGAAAATTAATTAGTTATTTAGTTTCAGATTTTATAAAAGGGCAAGCAATAAATTAACATTCCCTTTAGCATATAATTTTTTTATTAAATAAGTTCGTTGTAAATTTGCATCCGAAAGAGCAAAAAGTAGAAAATACCATTTAGGTAAGTTGAAATGCCATACTTCATAACGATTGTAATAAATACTCCTGCTGGCTCTATAAATTGTAAATTTAAAATAGAAATAAATGAAAGGCGAAATTATGCCCGCTATTGTACAAATAAGCAGGCAACACTTGAAAGAACTAACACATGAAGTACGAGAAACGCTGGCAACAGATTTCATGGTTGAATCAGAAGGATTATCACAAAAGAAAGCATTTACAGCAGTTAATTTGTGGAAAATCCATAGAGAAATGAGATCTGCAAATTTTCAGTTTAAAGCAAACTTCTAACTGTATCAAAAAGCCCTTTGGGCTTTTTTTTTGCAAATGCAATTCTTGTTTTGTTCATTCTGAAAGCATTTATGTAATATTCTTTGTTATACCTTGTTTAACAACCCATTTTGAATACCTCTAAGCAATTTCCCCTTGAATCTATTGGTTGTTCATGTTCACTTATTTCTCTTTTAAACAACAAGTGAATACTTATTTACATTGATTCTATTATTTAAAGTAAAGATTTGCATACGCTTTGGTATTTTGCATCATATTCAAGATATAATATTTGAACATTTAGTAAAATTTCATTATTTATATTGAGTAAGTAAATAGCATAATACATGAATAAGGAAAGTATTAGAGCCCTATATAAAGAAAAGCGAAAATCACTTAGTTCTATCGAAAAAATGAAGCTAGATGATTTACTGTTAATACAATTTCAGCAACTGAATTTTGAAGGTGTGCATCGTATACTAACTTATTGGCCAATAGAACATCAAATAGAGCCCAATACGCATTTATTTTCTAGGTATTTACAGTATATGATACCAGGTTTGTCTATTGCCTATCCTAAAGTAAACAAGAGCAACTTGATGGATGCCATTTTAGTGAATGAGCAAACAACCTTTACGAATGCTCAGTGGGGGCTAACGGAGCCACTCAAAGGACCAGTCATTGAACCTTCATCAATAGACCTCATATTAGTTCCTTTATTGGCATTTGATTTAAAGGGCAATCGGGTTGGATATGGCAAGGGGTATTATGACCGATTTATTGCAACATGTAAAAAAGAGGTTATTTTAGTAGGCTTATCTTATTTTGAACCCATTGCATTAATCTCAGACACCCATCAATTTGATATACCTTTAAACATTGGGATTACCCAGCAGCATATCTATGAATTTTAACACCCTCTTTTTAAAGTCATTTCGCGTATTATTATTGCCAATAGCCCTATTGTATGGGGCGATTATAATGATACGGATTTTGCTTTTTGATAAAAAATGGCTGGATTCTGCACAATTTAATTTCCCTATAATTGGTGTGGGCAATTTGGCAGTTGGAGGAACAGGTAAATCTCCTATGGTAGAGTATCTGGTTACCCTGTTAAGTAATGAATTTAAAATAGCTACTTTAAGTAGGGGATATAAAAGAAAAACAAAGGGATATGCTTTAGCGAATGAACAAACTACTGCACTTGAAATAGGAGATGAGCCCATGCAGTTTTATTTGAAGCATTCTTCTATTGCAGTAGCGGTAGGAGAAGAGAGATTGGTGGCTATTCCGCATTTATTACAAGATTTACCCAATTTACAAGCAATTATTTTAGATGATGCTTTTCAGCATAGATCGGTAACAGCAGGATATAATATTTTATTAACTGAGTTTAGTAATTTATACTCCAATGATTTTTTTATTCCAACTGGCGATTTGCGTGATGAGCGTGCATCTGCAAAAAGAGCCCAAATTATTGTTGTAACAAAATGTCCATTTGATCTTTCTGAAGAAAAAAAAGCAGGGATACTTCGAGAGTTGAAGCCTTCACCAGCTCAGCGTGTATTTTTTACTACTATTCAATACGGTATTCCATATCATATTTTCGATGTTGCTGAAAAATGTATTATTTCAACAGATGATGAAGTATTATTAGTATGTGGCATTGCTAATCCAAAGCCATTAAAAGACTATTTGCTTCAAAATACACGTGCCTATTATCAACAAGATTATTCAGATCATCATATATTTTCTATTGACGACCTCCATGATATCATTAAAAATTTTGAAGCTATTACCTCTAAAGAGAAATTAATACTCACCACAGAAAAAGATGCAGTTAGGTTAATTAAATTTAGGGAGCAGTTGATTAATGTTCCTATATATGTAATGCCTATTCGTCATCGTTTTCTTTTTGACGAAGGGTCTCAGTTTGATGAGTTGATAGTAAATTTTATTCGCTATTTCTCTTTTAATCCCGAATCATGAACAAGAAAAAAACAAAATCAAAACAAAAACAGAAAGCAAAAGTAATTGCTGTTCAAACTATAAAAGGCCATTTAGATGTTACACGTTCAGGAATGGGCTATGTAGTAGTAGAGGACCAATCTGGAGATGTATTGGTAAGGCCCAACGACTTTAGTACCGCTTTACATGGTGATACTGTTCGTGTTAAAGTAATTAAAGAGAATACTAGGACTGGAAAAAAAGAAGGGAAAATTGTAGAAGTTATTGCAAGAAAGCAAACCGAATTTGTAGGTCATATTCAATTATCTGCCCACCATGCTTTTTTTGTTCCGGATACAGATAAACCTATGCCCGATTTATACATACCATTATCAGATTTAAATGGGGCTAAAAATAAAGAACGGGTAATTGTTAAATTGGTTAAATGGGACAAGGAAAACAAAAAGCCTGAAGGTGTTGTGCTGAGTGTAATGTTAGCTGAAAATGAAAATGATGCAGCCATGAAAGAAATATTGGCTGGTGCTGGCTTTCCATTAACTTTTCCTGAAGATGTATTAGAGGAGGCTGCCCGCATTCCTGATATATTGGATAGTGATGAAATAAAAAAGCGAAGAGATTGTAGAGATGTGCTAACATTTACCATTGATCCTGTTGATGCAAAGGACTTTGATGATGCTATTTCATGTAGAAAATTAGGAGAGGATAAATATGAAATTGGCGTACATATTGCAGATGTAAGTTATTATGTTCAACCAGAAACCGCATTAGATGCTGAGGCATATAAGCGTGCTACATCTGTATATTTACCCGACAGAGTAAATCCGATGTTGCCCGAAAGAATATCCAATGAATTGTGTTCATTGCGGCCTCATGAAAACAAATTTACTTTTGCTGCCATTTTTCAAATGAATGGGAAGGGTGAGGTTAAGCAGTATTGGTTAGGGAAAACGGTTATACACTCTAATCACCGATTTACGTATGAAGATGTGCAACAAATTGTTGAAACCAAAGAGGGAATATATAAAGAAGAAATTTTGTTACTAAATGATATTGCGCAAAAGCTTCGAAAAAAACGTTTTTCAAAAGGGGCAATTAATTTCTCATCACAAGAGGTACGCTTTCAATTAAATGAAAAAGGTGAACCTATTGGTATTATTGTAAAAGAAAGTAAAGAATCTCACCAACTAATAGAAGAATTCATGTTGCTTGCCAATAAAACAGTTGCAGAGAATATTGCTAAACAAAAAGTAAATAAAAAATTAATTCCTTTTCCGTATCGGGTTCACGATCGTCCAGATGAAAAGAAATTAACTCCTTTTATTCAATATGCCAAAAAATACGGGCATGTTTTTGATGTATCAACACCTCAAACTATTGCTAAAAGCTTTAATACCATGTTAGCAGATGCTCATGGTAAACCAGAGCAACATGTGTTAGAACAGTTAGGTATTAGAACAATGGCAAAAGCTATTTACACATCAGAAAATATTGGCCATTATGGGCTTGCATTTGAACATTACTGTCATTTTACTTCTCCAATCAGAAGGTATCCAGATGTGTTAGTGCATAGAATTCTAGAAACGGTATTACTAGCCAATCCAATGATTGATAAAAAAATGGAAGAGAAATGCAAGCATAGTAGTGAACGAGAAAGGGCAGCGATGGATTGTGAACGTGCTGGCAATAAATACAAACAAGTTGAATTCTTAAAAGGTCATTTGGGTGAAGTGTTTGAAGGAGTAGTAAGTGGGGTGGCTAGTTTTGGTTTTTTTGTAGAAACAGTACATCATAAATGTGAAGGGTTAGTAAGCATTATAAGTTTAAGCGATTTTGATGATTTTAGGTTAGTAGAAAGCGAGTACAGTTTAGTTGGCCGCAGAAGCGGAAGAACTTTTAAAATGGGAGACAAGTTATCTATAAGGGTTGTTGCTGCAAATTTAGATAAAAGGCAATTAGATTATGAATGGGTACTAGGTGAATAAAGTAAAGAATAGTTAACTATTTCACCAGCCACTAGCTAATACATCTGCTATATGGTATACTTGTAAATGGGAGTTTTTAAACTTAGCACAACCGTCTAAATGCATCAAGCAACTCATGTCGGTACTAATTAAAAATTCAGCACCAGTTGCAACAGCATTGTTTATTTTTTGATCACCCATTGCCGCACTGATGGGTTCGAATTTTACCGCAAAACTGCCACCAAATCCACAACAGGTTTCAACATCATTCATCTCTATCAGTTCCAATCCTGCAACTTTTGCAAGCAACTGCCTTGGCTCATTTTTAATTTTACACTCTCTTAAAGCAGCACAACTATCATGATAGGTTGCTTTACCTTCTAGTTTGGCACCAAAATCATCAACTCCCAAAACATGAATTAAAAAACTAGAAAATTCATGTATTCTATTGGCCGTTCTTTCTGCCATACTTTTATAAGCAGAATTTTCAAAAAGGGTATGATAATAATTTTTTACAAATCCAGCACAACTGGCACTAGGGGTAACTATATATTCTGCACCATCAAAATCTTGTAAAAATTTAGTACATACTTCTTTTGCTTCTCCTTGAAATCCAGCATTATATGCCGGTTGGCCACAACAGGTTTGATTTTTATTGTACAGTACAGTACAACCTGCTTTCTCCAATACTTTTACCATATTAAAAGCAATATCAGGGTAAAGCTGGTCTATAAAGCATGGAACAAATATTTGAACAGTCATAATCGTACTTATTTATAGGAACGATTTAAATCAATCATTTTGAGCGCTGTAATAGCAGCTTCTTCACCTTTGTGTCCGTGTTTACCGCCTATTCGTTCCAATGCCTGTGTTTCATTTAAAACCGTTAATACACCAAAGATAACTGGAACATTTAAACTTAAATTTAATTGTAGTACTCCTTCTGTAATGGCTTTACATATATAATCAAAATGAGGTGTATCTCCTTGTATAATTGTACCTAATGTAATATAGGCATCTGGAATTTTAATCGCTTTCAGATGATTATTTTTTACGGCAAAAGTTATTTCAAAAGCACCAGGAACCACAATACTTTTTGTTTTAACCCCTGCTGCTTTTAATATTTTTTTTGCCCCCTTTTCTAGTTCATCAACAATAGAACTATTCCATGCTGTTTTTACTATAACAACAAAGGCATCCTCTATTACTGGGACGCCTTTGATTAAGTTGATATTTCCTTTAGTGGCCATTATTTTGCTATACCTTCATTTTTTTCAATACTAATTCTATAAATATATTTATCTGCTTGAAAGCCTTTGTCGGTTTTAGGAAATTTATTTTTAATTTCTTTGTACAGTTCTAAAGCTTCTGCAGATTTACCCGAGGTTTCGAGTAACAGTGCTGCTCTAAATAAATACTCGGATGAATTGTTCTCATCTTTTTCAAAAGTACCAGCTGCTTTTTTGTATGCAGTAATAGCATCATCCTTTTTATTTAATTCTGCATAAGCATCTCCTAAGCAACCTAGGGCCAATAATTGTATTTGTTTGGCATCAGTTGAAAATTCTTTTAAGTGTTTAACTGCATTGTCAAATTCACCAAGTTTAAGATAACTCACCCCTGCATAGTAATGTGCAAGATTGGCTGCTTTAGTACCTCCAAAATTGCTTATCACATATAAAACACCCTTATTTACTCCATCTCCTTGTAATACTAGTCTAGAGGAATCCATTCCAAAATATTGTTCGGCTTTATATAGTGATTCTGCCGCTTTATCTTCTTTGGGTTTTAATACATATTCTTGATAGGCAAACCAACCACCACCAATAATCACTACTGCGGCAACCACTATGAACAGTGGTTTTTGAATTTTTTTCCAGGTTGTTTCTGCCTTCAAGATGGTCTTATTTACTTCAAGTTCACTTTCGTGTTTTTGGCTCATTGTATTTGTTTAATCGTTAAATCGTTCTACTTTATGAACAAACTAGTCTACTATAAATGGATATTGTTGATCTATATAAACATCTTTTAAAAGCTCATCATCTGCTGGCCATGGACTTTCTTCGGCAAATCGAACTGCTTCTTCTACAATTGTTTGTATTTTTTTATCAATTGCGGCTAAGTCTTCTTTTGAAGCAAAAGCATTTTCTAAAATGGTATTGCTTACTTTAATAATCGGATCTTGGTCTTTATATTCCTCTACCTCTTCTTTAGAACGGTATTTCTGGGGATCCGACACTGAATGCCCTTTATAGCGATAGGTTTTCATTTCTAAAAGGGTAGGGCCATCTCCTTCTTTTGCTCTTTTAACGGCGCGTGCAACACTATCATGAACGGCTTCTGGAGACATACCATCTACTTTATCTGCTGGCATATCATACGCATCAGCCAATTTATAAATATCAATTACATTACTGGTTCTAGAAATAGAAGTACCCATTGCATAATTGTTATTTTCACAAATAAAAATGACGGGTAATTTCCAAAGCATGGCAAGATTAAATGTTTCATGCAACATTCCTTGGCGAGCCGCTCCATCTCCAAAATAACAGAGCACCACATTTTGGGTACCCATATACTTTTCTGCAAAAGCCAATCCAGCTCCAGTACCAATTTGTGCACCAACTATTCCATGACCTCCAAAAAAACGATGTTCGGTACTAAAAAAGTGCATACTTCCACCTTTCCCTTTAGAACATCCTGTTGCTTTTCCATATAACTCGGCCATACAAGCATTAGCAGATACCCCTTTTGATAATGCCAAGCCATGGTCTCTGTAGGC
>JAVHPL010000188.1:0-7807 GCA_036170555.1 Sediminibacterium sp.
TTCCTGAAACAGTAGAAAAAGCAATAGGTGAAAAATTAGCTATTCCAGAATCTGCAAAAGCCTTATTTGGAAAAATTAAAAAAAGTGTTTTAGTAAAGGCTCATTTTGATGCATTAAAATCGTTTCTTCTGGGCAGGTAAATAATGCAGGAGTGAAATTTTTGTTTTAAATAATTTATCTAACATGTTGTATCTTTAATAGGTATGAAATATATAGTGCATGTTAAATAAGAGTGAAGATATTTTTATCAACAACTTGCAGGTTTTTTACGACATGCTCAATAAAGATTTGGGCAAACTAGGATTTTATCAAATTATACAATTACCAAATAATCAGCAAAAATTATTATCTATTAGTAAAACCTGTTGTAATCAAGTTGGATATAATAAGAAAGCGGTAGAAGACAACCCAAATATTATTATAGATATTATTGCATCTCCATATAAAGAACAATATCTCGAAAAGCGTAAGCATTGTTTAGAAGCAATTAGCTCTATGGAATTAGAAATTAAATGCGTTTTACCGAATGAAATTGTTAAATGGTTTCAAATTTTTGCTACAACAAAATTACTGGTCGATAATAGTATCATTTTTAATGTTATTCAAACAGATATTACTATTAGCAAACAAAATGAAGAAAAATTATTAAAATTTAATCGAGAACTTAGGCTTAGAAATATTATTAGTGATCAAATTGCTGAACAAACTAATTTACTAGATTTATTTAATGCTGTATGTAATAGCTTGGTTAATATTGGAGGATATTCGTTGGCGGTAATTACCCCCAAGCCAAATCCTGAAGATTTAAACCAAAAATTATATCCAATAACCTCTTATGGATGTACTGCCTATATTCATGAAATTGAGATAGACTTAAATGATCCTATTCAAAGTATGGGGCCAGTGGCAACCGTATTGAAAGATAAAAAAATAACTGTTGTAAATGATTTTCACGATTCAAATATGACCAGTCCCTGGCATATTACTGCAAAAAAATACAATTTAGCCTCTATTATTGTTATTCCTTTGTCTTTTGCCAATAATAAGAATGCTGCATTAAGTGTTTATTCCAATAGAGCAGATGCATTTGATTCGCATGAAATTGAAATCATCACCATGATTGGTGATTCCTTAAGCATTGCAGCAAAAGCTATACAAAATAAAACAGCAAAAGATCAAGCTACTTACAATTTGCAAGAACGCATGAAAGAATTGCGAACCATTTACCAGTCTAATCAAATTTTACAAAATGAACACTTGCATTTTGAGGAAAAAATTCAGCAAATTGTAGAAATACTTCCATTGGGCTGGCAATTTTCTAATGATTGTGTTGCTAAAATTACTTTTCATGATCAAGATTTTTTTTCAAAACAGTATAAGCTACCTGTGGTTTATCAACGTGCTGAAATTAGTTCATTTGAAACAGCAATAGGTCTATTAGAAATAGGTTATTGTTCTCATCATGAAAAAGCTCAAGAAGGCCCTTTTTTAATGGAAGAGCGTAAGTTAATTGATGCATTGGCTAAATTAATTGGAGAAAATTTTGAAAAAAATAAGGCCAAGGCAGATTTACTTCAATCTAAGGCTAATTTAACAGCCATATTTAAAAACACCGATATTGGATATGTTTTGTTAAATAAAGCGTATCAAATTCTTTCATTTAATAATGCAGCAAAACAGGTTTATGCTTTTGAACGCGGCATTGTATTAACTGAAGGAGCTAATTTTATACAACTATTACCACCTGATAGGCGCAAAATAACAGAAGACTATTTTTTTAAAGTTATTTCAGAACAGCAATCATTGGAGTATGAAATAATGATAAATCATCATCAGGAAGAGTACTTTTTTAATATCTCTATACATCCAGTAATTGATCAACAAAAAGTAATGGGGTTGGCAACTTCTATTCAAGATATTACTAAAAAGAAATTAGCGGAATTAGAGCAGCGTAAAATTTCGAATGACCTTGTTAGTAGAAATAGAGATTTGGAACAATTCTCTTATATTGTTTCGCATAATATTCGGGCCCCTTTATCTAATATACTTGGTTTAAAAGAAGCGCTTAAAATTGCATCAACAACTGAAGAAACGGAGTTTTTAATTAATGGAATTGGGCAATCAGCAGAAATATTAGATGGAGTAATTAAAGACGTAAATAATATTTTGCATATTAACAGAAGCGTAACCGATACAAAGGAAACTATATTATTGCAAAATATTTTTACTGAGGTTAAAATGGGATTGCAAGATTTAATTGATCAAAGCAATGCAAGCATAATGGCTGATTTTACATTGGCTCCGAATATTTTCTCCATTAAATCTTATTTCATTACTATTTTTCATGCCATTATTTTAAATGGATTAAAATTTGCTAAACAGAATATCAATCCTATTATTAAGATATGGTCTCATTTTGATGATAGTAAATTAGTTATTCATTTTAGTGATAATGGGCTAGGAATTGATTTAGTAAAATACGGAGAATCTATTTTTGGCTTATATAAAAGATTTCATCCGCAAGTTCAAGGAAAGGGGCTTGGTTTATTTTTGGCTAAATCTCAAATTCAATATTTGGGCGGTGAAATTACGGTAACAAGTATTCCACAAGAAGGTACGGAGTTTATTATTTATTTTCCTCTTGCCTAATTAAACAGTCTTTTTAATTACTTAAAATAATTTTTATAAAGTTATCATGCAAGAAGATATTATTATTCAAATTAGTAATCGGTTAAAAGAATTAAGAAAAGATAAGAATATTACTTTACAAGAATTGGCTTCAAATGCTGGTGTAACAAAGGGGTTATTGTCTCAAATTGAAAATAGTAGAACTATCCCCTCTTTGCCAGTTTTGTTAAACTTAATTAAAGGACTTCAAATTGATTTAAATTTATTTTTTAAGGAGTTAAATGTTCAGCCAAACGAAAAAGTAATATTTCGTAAAGCTTCTCAATATCAATCCTTTGAAAAAGAAAATGCAGAAGGGTTTCATTATCAACGTATTTTTTCTACTTATACGCATGATTATCATATTGATTATGTGATACTAACTTTAGATAAAGATGCATCTAGGCCAATGGTTTCTACCAATGCCCATGAATTTAAATACTTATTGCAAGGTTCTGTTGAATACCAAATTGGGGACAATAAATATTCTATGGAAGCGGGTGATTCACTTTATTTTGATGCATCCGAACTGCATAACCCCATCAATACGGGTAATGCTGAAGCTATCCTTTTGGTTATTTATTTTTTTAAGCAAGACTAAATTATTTTGAGTAAAAGTTTATTATTTGTAAACATTTGTCTATATTATATATAATTAGTTTAGCATTACTTTACTTTTTGTTAACATTATGTGAATGATTTGGTAACATTGGAAGGATAGGTTTGCGTTTCCAAACAAAAAATGTTTATGAAACAGCAAATCAATTGGTTCAGGTTTATGCTGGTTACCTCCTTTATTTTTTTCGCGGTAACTAGTTCAATTGCACAAAATACTAAGCTCAGCATTAAGGGTAAAGTGGTAGACGCTAAAACTGGAGAAGCACTTTCTGGTGCTACTCTCTCAGTAAAGCCCTCGGGGTTTACCGCTACAACAAATGCAGATGGAACTTTTAGTATATCCGCAAAAAAAGGGGATAAACTTTCAGTAAGTTATGTTGGTTTTGAATCAACTAGCCTTTCAATTAACCCAGATAAATTGCAGTATACTATTTCTTTGAATCCTGTTAGTGTTCAAATGGGCGAAGTTGTTGTAACAGCGTTGGGCATTAAAAAAGACAAAAAAATTATTGGTTATTCTACCCAAGAAATAAAAGGGGCTGATCTTGTTAAAGCAAGAGAACCTAATGCAATTAACTCATTGGTTGGTAAAGTAGCTGGGTTAACTGTTGGTGCTTCTGCAGAATTATTGGGGAACCCTCAAATTTTATTACGCGGTGGTGCAATCAATTTATTTGTTGTAGATGGAGTTCCCATTAATTCAGATACTTGGAATTTAAGTCCTGATGACATTGAAAGTTATACAATTCTAAAAGGACCTGTAGCTTCTGCTTTATATGGTTACAGAGGCCAAAATGGTGCCATTATTATCAATACCAAAAAAGGAACAAAAGATAATAGAGGCATTTCTGTTGAATTTAATAGCAGTACACAAATCAATAAAGGATTTATTGCCCTTCCTAAAACCCAGGATTTATATGGACCTGGCGATCATGGTAGATATAAATTTGGTGATGGTAAAGGAGGTGGTATCAATGATAATGACTATGATATTTGGGGACCTAAATTTGAAGGACAATTAATTGAACAATATGATAGCCCTGTAGATCCCATTACAGGTATTCGCTCTAAAACACCTTGGGTTGCTAGAGGTAAAGACAATTTAAAAAGATTTATTGAAACAGGAATATTATCTACCAATAATATTTCTGTTGCTGCAAGTGGAGAAAAATACGATTTACGTTTTTCAGTTGGTCAAGGGTACCAAAAAGGTATAATGCCCAATACCGATTTAAAAACAACCAACTTTAATCTTACATCTACACTTCGTTTTAATAAGAGACTTACATTAGATGCCAATCTAAATTTTAATAAGCAGTATACCGATAATATTCCCGATGTAAACTACGGACCCAATAGTGTTGTTTATAACATGACTATTTGGGGTGGTGCCGATTGGAATGTTGATGATATGCGTAATTATTGGCAGCCAGGAAAAGAGGGTGTTCAAAGTATTTATGCAGAATATCAGCGTTATCACAATCCATATTTTATGGCTTATGAGTGGTTGCGTGGACATCATAAAAATGATATATATGGATATGCAACGCTAAACTATAAATTGAATGACTATATAGATTTAATGTTCAGAAGTTCCATCACTACTTATGATGTTACCAGAACAGAAAAAATGCCATTCTCAGCACATCCTTATGGACGTGAAGAAGGACGTGGAGACTATAGAGAAGACAAGCGTTCCTTGTTTGAAAATAACACTGAAATTATGGCCCGCTTTAAAGCACCCAAAGTGGCTAATTTCTTAATGATCAATGGTTTTGTTGGAGCCAATATTCGCACATTCAATTACAATTCTAGTTTTGTAACTACCGATTATTTGAATGTTCCTAACGTTTATAATTTTGCTAACAGTCGTAACCCGGTTAAAGCGTATAATTTTAGTTCGGATATGCGAGTACAAAGTGCGTATACTTCTGTTGATTTCGCTTTTAGTAAGTATGCGAATATTAATGCAACTGGTAGAATAGATAAACTATCTGCTTTGTTTACAAAAAACAATACTTTCTTTTATCCTTCTGTAAATGCTAGTACCGTAATTTCAGATTATGTATCCCTACCTTCTGCTATTTCGTTCTTGAAACTTAGAACCTCATTTGCTGAGGTAAGAGGTGGAGGTAATTTTGTATCTAATTCAATAGGAGCAACACCTGGTAATAGTTATCCATTAGGATATGGTGGTGAATATTATTCAACTTATGGTGGCCCTTCTTACAATAATAGCAGTGTTTATTCTACAAGAGCAGGGTATAATAATATTACAGAAGCAAGATTTTCAGGTTCATTGATAGATGAAAATATTAAGCCAGATGATAGAACTAGTATGGAATTGGGATTAGATATGAAATTTTTAAAGAATAGACTAAGTGTAGATTTTGCTTATTTTAACTATATAGACGGCCCTCAAATTTTTAGTAAGCAAATTTCTGCAGCATCTGGTTATTCTAATTATACATTAAATGCTACTAAAACTCAGAAAAAAGGATTTGAATTTAGTATCTCAGGAACACCAGTTAAGTTAAACAATGGCTTTTCATGGGATGTATTATTCAACTGGGCTACATTTAAAGAAACGCTGAAAGAATTACCAGCAGGGGTAAATGCCTTGAATACATTTTACAAAGTTGGTAGTAGAGTAGACGAAGTATATATTAGAAAATTTGCCAGAACACAAGACGGACAAATCATTAATGATGCTGGGGGTAGACCACTAATTTTACCTGTTGCTCAATATGCAGGTACTGCAAGTCCAGATTTTGTATGGGGTTTAAATAACAAATTTAGGTACAAAGAATTTACTATGAGCTTTCAAATAGATGGAAGAGTTGGTGGAGTAATGGAAGACTATGTTCGTAAGAAAACATTCCAAGGAGGTCGTCATATTGAAACTACAGAAGGCGCATTGGGTGAAGCAAGATATCAGGATTATAAAGGAGTAAAATCGTATATAGGTGAAGGTGTTCAGGTTTCTAATGCCGCTGCTATTGTTTATGATCCTATAACAGGGTTAATTACAAACTATGGTGCACTAAAGTTTAGTCCTAACGCCACCAAAACATACGCTCAAGATTATGTAAGCCGTGTAAATTCAATTCCTGAGCCCAATATGATGAGTAAGTCTTATTTAAAACTTCGTGAAGTAGTAATTGGGTATAGCTTACCTAAAAAATATTTAGGAAAATCATTTATACAAAATGCATCCCTTTCTATTGTTGCAAGAAATATTTTATACTTCATGAAAGATAGTAGATTTAAAGATGTTGATATTGATCAATATGCTGGAAGTCAATCTAGTATTGGATTACAAACTCCAACTACAAGAAGTTATGGTATAAATATCAATATTGTATTCTAAAAAATTTAAATTAATTTATATGAAAAAAATACTTTTTATCATTGGAACACTAACGGTAATGTTAGTTTCCAGCTCTTGTAAAAAAAGTTTCGAGTCTTTACAAGTAGATCCAAATAGAGCTACCAGTGTACCCGCCAATTTAGTGTTGGGTGGTGTATTATCTGATATATACTATCAACCATTTAATAATATTCAACGTTGGAATCAGTTTTATGCATGTAACTATGCATATTATGGAGATCAGCAATATACTTGGACCAATATGTCTTTTGGTGCTTATAATACATTAAAGAATGTATTAAAAATGGAAGAGGAAGCAGCAAAAAGTATTCCAGCACCCAATCCATATAGTGCGTTAGGTAAATTTTTAAGAGCCTATCTCTATTATAATATCACTATGCAAACAGGGGATGTGCCTTTAACAGAGGCTTTAAAAGCAATCAATAATACAACGCCTAAATATGATTCTCAAAAAGAAGTATTTAAGCAAATATTGGTTTGGTTAGACGAAGCGAATGCAGATATGTCTAGTATTACTTTAAAAGGTAATTATGTTTTGGCAGGAGATATTTATTATGGTAATGACTTAAATAAATGGAGAAAAGCAGTTAATGCATTTAAATTAAGGGTATTGATTCAATTAAGTAAATATGAAACAGACCCCGATTTAAATATCAAAGCTAAATTTGCACAAACAATTACATCAACAGGAACCTATCCACTATTCGCAAGTAAATCAGACAATTTACAATATACTTATAACGCACAATACAATAAGTATCCAACAAATCCTGATAATTTTGGATTTGATAATGTTAGGTATAATATGGCATCCACCTATTTAAATACATTGGTGAATTTAAAAGACCCTAGAACATTTTTTGTTGCAGAACCTGCTGATTCGCTGGTAAAAGCTGGAGCTCAACCTAATAGTTTTGCTGCTTTTAGGGGTGCAAGTAGTGGAGAAGATTTAGCATCAATGACTACGAGTGCAGGGAATGGTGCCTATTCATTTATCAATCGTAAAAGATATTATAGTACTTATACTGCAGAAAATTGTACACAAATTGGATACCAGGAAATGTGTTTTAATATCGCAGAAGCAATAAATAGAGGTTGGATCACAGGTAATGCAGAAGATTGGTATACAAA
>JAVHPL010000189.1:0-1512 GCA_036170555.1 Sediminibacterium sp.
GAAAATCCTGCACTTAATAAACTTTTATAACCAAACATTTGGTGATAGGCAACAGATACATAAGCACTGGTAGCACTTAAACTTCCACTTCCAGCCACATCTTTTAAAATGGATCCACCAATACCCATCCAGCCATTTTCAAAACGATTTCCAAAAAGCTTAGTATCACCCCAAATACCCATTGTTTTGTAAGGAGTTCCAACTGAAGCCCATTGATTGCGATAGTTTGCCCCTATTCTATAATCATCATCGGGAATAAAACCAGTATTTGCAGGATTCACTAATAAAGGAGCATTAAAATATTGAGAAAAATTAAGTCCTTGGGCATGCAGATTTATTTGCAATAGAGAGCAAAAAAATAATACCCCCCAACTGCAATTTGCTAATATTTTATATTTCCTAGCTTCTGACATGTTTTTTTATCGTAATAAAGTTATATCTCCTTTTTTAGAAGCTTTTATTTTATCGGAAAATTCAACTTCAATAGTATAATGATAAACTTCCTGTGGTTGCAATTTGCCATTGTATTTACCATCCCATCCTTCTAAAGGGCTATTACTAACATATACAACCGTACCCCAGCGATTATATATTCTCCAAGTCATTTTAATAATTCCAAAACCCCTTACATAAATTTTATCGTTTATGCCATCCCCATTGGGAGTAAATGCGTTGGGAACATCAAATAAAGGATTTACTTCTGTTGAAATAGGTTCACAATACTTACTCACACAACCCACACTATTGGTTGTATATAAACAAACATCATAAGTGGCTGTAGCAGGAAATGCATACTTAATCGTGGTATCCCGTTTATTGGTACTAATTACTTTACTGTCTCCAAAATCCCATTGATACCTTGCACCCCCAGAAGATAGATTGGTAAAAGTATATATTTGATTTACCTGCGCAATTCTTGGAGAATAATCAAAAAGAGCAGTAGGCAATACGCTTACCAATATATCTTTTGTAAATGGTTTTGTTTTGATAACATCACAAGTATTATTATCAGTAACAAGTACAGTTACAGTATACGTAGCTGCATTTAAATAAGTATGAGTAGCATCTCCACCAGTTGTAACCAGTGGCGAGCCATCTCCAAAATCCCATACAAATTGAGCTCCCCCAGTTCCAGTATAAGTAAAATGTGTGGGCGAACCTAAACAGGCTGTATCAGCAGTAAAATCAGGCTGAAATGATGCGGCTACTCGAATCGTTTTCTCTATATAATCATTTTCATTACAAAAAAGTGGATCCTTTAATGTTAATCGAACAATATAGGTTCCATCGGCAGGAAAAGTATGCAATACAGGGCCATCGTTTGTTATAAGCTTGGTAGTACCATCTCCAAAATCCCACTCAAAAGAATTAGACCCAAAAGTTTTGTCAGAAGGTGGTACTGCTAAATTGGTAAATTGAAAAACACGATCACCACAATTGCCTACACTTGCATATACATAGTCCAAATTAGTTACCGCATCATTTCTTACAATAATAGTAATGTAAGAAGTA
>JAVHPL010000190.1:0-1499 GCA_036170555.1 Sediminibacterium sp.
GTTCTGTAATCATTGAAGAAAACAAACACTATTTTAATCGCTTATTGTGGGTATTACCCAATGGCAATATCGGCGTGTACGATAAACGCCACCGCTTTGCTTTTGCAGGAGAAGATCAGTTTTATACTGCTGGCAATAAACGCCTCATCACTAGTGTAAATGGTTGGAAAGTGAACGTACAAATTTGCTATGACCTTCGTTTTCCTGTTTGGGCAAGACAGCAATCGAATAACACTCCAGAGTTTGATGTTTTATTATATGTGGCCAACTGGCCCGAACGAAGAAACCATGCATGGAAATCATTGTTAATTGCTAGGGCCATAGAAAATCAATCTTATGTAATTGGTGTAAATAGAGTGGGCAAAGATGGGAACGGAATTGCACATAGCGGAGATACTATGTTGATTGATCCATTGGGAGAAGTTTTGTACATACAATCTAATCAAGAAGCCATTAGCACCCATTTATTAAATAAAGCAATGTTAGAAGAAGTTCGTTCTAAATTTCCTTTTTGGAAAGATGCAGACAATTTTAATATAGCACCTTAATATATTTATGAGCAATACTCAATTAGTAACAGCAACAAAAATATTTACGGGCAAGCAATGGCATACCAATGCAACAATGCTTGTAGAAAATAATATAGTAAAAGAAATTATTACTGATGCTACAAAAGTACCTTCTGCTACCACAGTTCATTCAATGATTGTTCCTGCATTAATTGATATTCAAATTTATGGGGCAGGTGGAAAATTATTGAGCATGCATCCACAAAAGGAATCCTTGCAATTATTGTATGAATATTGTAAAGCAGGCGGTGCTCATTGGTTTCAGCCAACAGTGGCTACCAATAGTGATGCCGTTATTTATGCTTGTATAGATGCAGTAAAAGCATATCAATTATCAGGAGGAAAGGGTTGTATTGGTTTGCATATAGAAGGCCCTTGGATCAACAATGAAAAAAGAGGTGCACACTTATCGCAGTTCATACATTCACCCGAGTTAAGCGAAGTAAAAAAATTAATTGAGTATGGCAAGGGAATCATTACCATGATAACACTTGCACCAGAAGTTTGTAGTAAGGAAATCATCAACTTAATACAATCAAATGGAATAGTGGTTTCTGCAGGGCATAGCAATGCCAATTATGAACAAGCTACAAATGCATTTGATGATGGCATAAGAACTGCTACTCATTTGTACAATGCAATGAGCGCTTTGCAGCATCGGATGCCTGGCATGGTGGGAGCTATATTTAATCATCCAACAGTATGTTGCAGTATTGTACCCGATGGATACCATGTAGATTTTGCAGCAATTAAAATTGCCAAGCATCAATTGGGTAAACGTTTATTTGCCATTACAGATGCAGTAACTGAAACCATTGATGGCGCTTATCCTCATCAATTAAACGGTGATAAATACGAAGCCAATGGAATTTTAAGTGGCTCTGCGTTAACTATGTTAAAATGTGTACAAAACCTGGTTCATCAGGTGGG
>JAVHPL010000191.1:0-28706 GCA_036170555.1 Sediminibacterium sp.
GGGGGGGGGTAAAGGTTAAGTGTTGCTGAATTCATAAAAATGTTTATTTGATTTTTATATAATTGAAAAAGTAAATTACCATTTAAATCTTAATAATACATCACCACTACAAAAAATAAGGTGATTCATGCAGATAGGAAACCCATCATACTATTTGGCACTAAAAACCGTTAATACATCAATGAAAAAGTTGATCACATTATTGGGGCTTTGCGTTTTAATATTAAGCGCCTGCCACAGAAAAACGGGTACTGGAGGTAGATCTGGCAGTGAAACAGGAATGGCTTCTTATTATGCCGATAAATATGATGGAAGAAAAACCAGCAATGGAGAAATATTTAGACAATCTAAATTAACCGCTGCTCACAAAACCCTCCCCTTTGGTACTAAAGTAAAAGTAACCAATCTCAATAATGGTAAATCGGTTAAAGTACGCGTAAATGATCGGGGACCTTTTATTGCAGGAAGAATAATTGATTTAAGTAAATCAGCTGCAAAAAAAATAGATTTAGTAAATGCAGGAGTAGCTAAAGTGAAGATCAGGTATTAATGATTTGATTTACAATTATTTCCTCTGCTTAAAAAATGAGATATCCAATTTTATTATTTAAATTATTACTATATGATAACTCCAAAGTTTGGTATAATACCCATCAATTAGTAATTAATCTTTATGAGACCCCTGCGCTACTAACTTGCTATTATTAAGTACTAATATATTATCGCAGAACTTAATTGTGTAATGCGATAGGCAATGATATTAATTGTTTTGTTTTTCGATAAAACCAATTTAATTTATACTAGACTTTTGTTCGCTATTAGGGTCAAAACTGCTTATTGCTTCAGCAAAAATTAGAAGTAGATAAATTGCAGGCTTTATTTGGTACAAGAACCGAAATTCCTGTTTTTATGCATATGACATCACGAAGTGTTCATGATGTAAATTGATTAGATTTCAAATTTATGAGCCAGATGGTAATTATATGAAGGTACTTGGCTAATTGACTTCGATAGAATAGTGTCCATTGATATGCATGATTCATATTTTATGATACGGGCAAAAAAAATTTCTTTTTTTACAAGAATATCTGCAACTCGCCCAATTAAAAAAATGGTATTATGAGTGATCAGTAATTAAAAATAAAAGGGTATACATCACTAGAGAAATATGAAAAGATATTTGATCTTATGAAATTTTATTATTAAGATAAAAAAGAACTTTCATTTTTTTATCATAGAATTTAACTTTACCCGTTACAGAAATTGAACATTTGTATAAAAACAAATGGTAGATTGAACTCTTTCAAATGGATTAACCGACACCCAAAAATAAAATCATTTTTGGGTACATCTGAAAATGCAGCAAAGACACAGTTATACATAGTTATCATTACCTATAAAAAAGCAAAATTGAAACTTAATCAAACACCATATGAAATACTACAAATTATATTTGTATAATTGTTAAATAAGACTCATTTACCAAGCCTTTTTAATAACGAAATATACCAAGTTGTCAATGAACAAACTTATAAATAATCGAAAAACAATCTAATTTAACCTAACACTAATGATGTTTTTTATTTATTAACAATTAATCATTTTACAGCTGTTTTAAGCTTCATATAAAACGAGTATTAAAGAATAGCGCAGTTTCACTTGGGAATAGTCTTATCAATCTATTGATATCTAAAATTTAAGATTGTACAACATTATATTCTGCTAATCAGGAAGTAAAAAAAAATTATATTAGTCCTTGATCTTACGTGACTCCTTTCCTATATTATTTTGAATAGATTGTAATTTTGATATGTCATTGACAATCCAAGAGTTATTTTGCGATATGAATTGTTGAGGTGAGCAACAATTTATTATACTGATTCATAATCATCTATCCAGCAATACTAACCCAAACAGAGGATATAAAGCAACAACACATAAAATAAATCAGGCAACAGGACCAATTGATATCTATATCAGACGAGTGTTTGCATTAATAATTGTAGGTTAAGCTTAGAAATGAAAAGCCCTATATATAATGTTGTATGCTTCGAAAATTTTGTATATTTTAAGAGTTAAACAATTAAATAGAATTTTTCAAATGCATGAATTTGAGCTTGTGTTAGAAAATATTCAATTAAATTTTGCAATTGATGCGAGAGGGTGTTTAACCACCCCTTTTAATATTCTGACCCTATTTTAAAGATATATTCGTAAGAATGAAACGAAGCTTTCAAAAGAATTGAAAGCTGGAAGTTCAATTTAAACTATGAATAAGAAACTACAGGATCTGAACGCCCTGAATCTCCAAACATTGGAGGAAAAAGAATTATTCGGTTTGACAGGAGGCCTCACTTATTTAGGTGGCAGTCTTCCACCTGTTACTGTTACCTCTGGGAAACCTCCAGGCACTTCCGATTCTGGAGACGAACCAGATCCAAAAGAAGAAGAAGTCTAAATTTAGCCTTTTCTTTTTTGCAAGTGAGTTGAATAGCGTTACTGCTATTCAACTCATTATTTAAAATAAAACCGAACCTATGTGCCTAATTGTAAGCATTGACCGAGATCATTCAACTGATGAAGTGATAGATTGGCTGACCTATTTTGGTGGCAGTTTTGAAAGAGTTAACGTCACCCGTGATATTGAGATGTATCCAATTCATTTTGAAATAGGAAAAAATAATAATCCGGTTAATAGCAAGGTTGGCTGGATTAGGAAAAATGGATATTTTAGAGATCTTCAATCGTATAATGATTTTCGTGCAACAGAATCATTTGATTTACTTTCTTTTCTATTTTTTGAACTAACAAGTGCCAAAAAGTATTTCTACATCAATAAGGATATTCAATGGGTTGCAGGAAAACCTGGATCAGTAAAACCTTCTAAGACAGAATTACTTTCAGGGGCTATCGCACTTGGTATTAATGTTCCTACAACTCATATCATTAATAACAAGAAGACACTAATTGAAATTATGAGAAAGTATGATGGGGATCTAATAACAAAACCCATTACAGATGTACCAGCCTTTGAAAAAGACGGATATACGTATATTCCGCTTACAAGGAGAATCCATCAAGATGACCTTAAAAAAATACCCGAGATGTTCTTTCCATCCTTGATACAGCAGATGGTTCACAAGAAATTCGAGATACGTTCGTTTTACTTGGAAGGCAATTTTTACTCAGCAGCTATTTTCTCACAGTCAGATAGCACAACTGCCATAGATTTTCGTAATTATAATTTAAAACGTCCCAACAGGATTGTGCCATACAATCTACCTAAAGATTTGGAAGCTAAGCTTACCAGCCTGTTTGAAAAATATAATATAACCTGTGGGTCTGCTGATATAATTTACGGACAGGATGGAGGATATTATTTTCTTGAAATTAATGAGTCTGGACAATTCGGAATGATCTCCAAACCATGTAACCTTCAAATTGAAAAATTAATTGCAACTGAATTATATCATAAAGCCCAAATACATGAAACTTATTGAATCCTTCCCCCCCGAAACACACAAACTGCTGGACATTTTGCTCCTTTTGGCTGAAGCAGATAATCGAAAAAGCCCTTACCCTCGAAAATGGCTTCCCCGACTATATTATCAGAACCGTGAATGTTATACTGGTTACCCATACTTAAAACCTATATCAAAAATACTATATGAAGTCAAATGAAGAATTTATACAATTATATTCAAATTGTGTAACTGTAAAGGGCTACAACCGAAGCATAATAATTGATACACAAAGGGAAAGCTTTCATTTTATAACTAACGATCTTTTTGACATGATTAGTATGGATTTTCCTATAACTTATTCTTGTCTTTTAGATAAGTATGGTGAAGAAAATAGGAAGACAGTTGCTAGTTATATTGAATACCTAACTAAACAAGAATTAATATTTTTTACAGATCAGCCTCTTAATTTTCCTTTGATCTCAAATGATTGGGACGTTCCCCGAATTATTGCAAACGGAATTATTGACATTGGTCAAAAATCAGCATACAATATCCTTAAAGGCGTAATTGAAATGGATACTTTAGGTGCCGAAGCTATTCAACTAAGGTTCTTTGGATTAAGGAACCTTTCTTCGATTGTAGATCTTGTTACAAAAATTGAAGAGCAAACAAAACGATTAAGGGTTCTTGAACTGCTTTTGCAATACAGAGAAGGCGATGATTATACACCTTTGAACATCCATATGATGGTCTCTAGTATAATAGTTTACCAAGCACCAGTAAATAAGGTGGAACGTGATGATAAATATGGTACAATGTTGATTTTTACAAAACAGGAGATTTACGGATCAGATCATTGCGGAGTCATCCTACCGCAATATTTTACTCCAAGGATCGACTTTGTACTTGAATCAAAACATTTCAATTCATGTTTGAATAAGAAAATATCCATAGACACTGAGGGCTTTATAAAGAATTGTCCTAGTATGGTTGAGAATTACGGGCATATCGATAATGTAAGTTTAAATCAAGTATTATTTGATGAAGGAAATGATTTTAAGAGAAAATGGTTGATTAAAAAGGAGGATGTGGAAGTATGTAAAGTCTGTGAATTCAGGCTGATTTGCAGTGACTGTAGAGCGTTTACCAATGGGGGAGATTTTGCCAAGCCTTCAAAATGCAAATATAGCCCTTATTCCAATACTTGGGAAAAGGAACAGGTAATAGCAAGTGATGTTTCTCTAATAGAATAATATGATAATAAATGGCGCGTTTTATTTTCTACCGACAAATGAATAAAATGGATTGTGGGCCATCCTGTCTGAAGATGATTGCTAGGTACCACGGCAAGTATTATGAGCTAGAAAAACTAAGAAATCTATGCAGTATTTCTAAAACGGGAGTAAGCTTAAAAGCGATAAACTCAGCCGCACAGGGTATTGGATTTCAAACAAAAGCGGTCATGCTTTCGTTCGAGGAATTAGCTAGTCCAGTTCCCTTGCCTTGCATTTTACATTGGAATCAGAATCATTATGTTGTCTTACTACCTCAAAAAATTAAAATTAATGATCCCCACGCAAAGATCAAGATTGCAGATCCTTCACTTGGAATTTTCAAGGTCGACAAGAATACTTTTTTACGTTCCTGGATTGTAACTGGTACAACCCAAGGAGTAAGTTTATTGCTCGATCCAACACCAGACTTTTATAGACAACCACAAGACAAAAAAACACGTTACCTGCCATTTATTGGTCAATACCTTATGCCATACCGCTCTTTTTTGCTCCAGCTCATTGTGGGTATGTCTATTGAAAGTATATTGGCTCTGATAGCACCCTTTCTCATGCAGAGTATGGTTGACAATGGTATTTTTAAACATGACATTAAATTCATCTATCTAATTCTTGCCTCACAAGTAATGCTACTTATAGGCACACTTGCTATAGGTATTATAAGAAGTGGGCTTATGCTTCATATGAGCACGAGAATAAATATTGCTATTGTTTCAGAATTCTTGGTAAAACTTATGAAATTACCTATAAGATTTTTCGACTCCAAGATGATTGGTGATATAATCCAGCGAGTGTCTGACCATCGGCGTATTGAACAATTTTTATCTGTTACCACTCTTCATACCTTTTTTTCTATTACTCATCTGATAATTTTCACCATTATACTAGGCATATACAGTAAACTTATACTTTTGATTTTCATTATTGGTTCTTTATTATCGGTTTGCTGGATACTTTATTTTTTACGAAAGAGGCGTGAAAATGATTATGAAAAATTTCAGGTATTAAGTGAAGGTCAAAGTAATATATATGAGATTATCAACGGTATGCAGGATATTAAGATCACCAACAGTGAGTCATTTCATAAAAAAGGCTGGCTGGAAAATCAGCTCAAAATATTCAATGTAAATCTAAAAGCACTTTCAGTTTCGCAATACCAGAATACCGGTTCAACTGTCCTTACACAAATGAAAAACATTCTTATTTCATTTGTTGTAGCAAAGAATGTGCTTGATGGGTCTATGTCAATTGGAATGATGTTGAGTGTTTCCTACATCATAGGGTTATTAAATGCACCGATTGATCAGTTGCTCGGTTTCGTTGACGCGGCACAGGATGCATTATTGAGTCTGAAGCGTCTTCATGAGATCCAGATGCAGGAAAATGAGGAGAAAGAAGGAATGAATGCAGCAACTTCTGTAGACTTTAAAGCAGACCGAGAACAGGGTATCGCATTGAAGATGAGAAATATTTCTTTCAGATATAGTGAATATGATCTTGTACCTGTACTTGACAATATTAACCTTGACATACCGTATGGTAAAGTAACAGCTATTGTTGGGGCAAGCGGTAGCGGGAAGACAACTTTATTAAAACTAATGTTAAGATATTACGAGCCATCAAGTGGGGCTATATTCCTTAATGATATTCCATTTTCTTCTATTTCTCCAATGAGCTGGAGAAAACTTTGCGGAGTAGTGATGTCAGATGGGTTTATTTTTTCAAAAACTATCGCTGCCAATATTTCCTTTGACGAAACTGTAGATGAAAAAACTTTGGTTAAAGCTGCTAAGACAGCGTGTATTGAAACATTCGTAGATCGGCTGCCATTAAAATACAATACTATGATTGGGAATGCAGGTAATGGAATTAGTTCAGGTCAACGTCAACGCATATTAATTGCAAGAGCAATTTACAAACAGCCGGATTTCCTGTTTCTCGATGAAGCTACTAACGCACTTGACGCAGGTAACGAAAGGGCTATTATAGAAAATCTAAAAGAATTTTATCGAGGCAGAACAGTTATAGTTATTGCGCATAGGTTAAGTACAGTAAAATATGCAGATAAGATTATAGTACTTTCCGATGGCAAGATCACCGAGACTGGAAACCACAGATCACTTACAGAAAACCGGGGAGATTATTATCATTTGGTAAAAAACCAGTTAGAACTCGAAGTGGAATAAAATTAATCTATGCCAGTAGTCACAGATGAAATAGTGTCAGTTGATATGCAATCAGTCAAAGAGGTGCCTTCATGGCTGATCAGGAATGGGAATGCCATGGTACTTATATTTTTTGTTGCAATAGTAATTACAGCTTTTTTTTGCCGTTACTCAGTTTGGTTACCAATTAATTTAATTTTTAAATCGGAAAAGGGCAGGCTTATCATCGTTGGTGAAACAGGTAAAAAGAATATGAGAGATTTGAAAAAGGGACAAGTGGTTTCGATAAGAGTTTTAACTGGTAATGAAAAGAAATCTTTTAAATTTAAAGGGAAGATTATTTCAGAAAAAAGATTAATTGATAGTGTAAGCTGTTATTACATTGGATTGACACGTGCAAGTGATTCAACAATTAAACACCTAATTTTAGAGAAAAGAGTATCCGGAAAATATGGATTGGTTGATGTAGGGTCTGATAATTTTCTCACAAAGATTTTTGGGAATTTATTTTCAAATAAAAAAACAACTCAATTTATTAATTAAAAACCTTATTTTTATGTTAAGAACATTTACAGATACACTTTATTCCACGCCAATTATAAATGCCATCACATTATCTCGCGAACTCAGTTTATCACTGACTAAAACTAATATACGCGAATTATTTTTTAAGAGTTTCCAAGAAAAGGATGGAGAGCCAATAATAAATGAATACAGATTACTATTAAAAAAAATGGGAATAGAAACAGTAATTGCTAAACTGCCTAAAACAAAAATTGCAGAAGCACCTGTTCCGTTCCTAATCATACTAGAAAAAGAGGACATCGATTTTTCTTGTGTTACTGGACTAGATAAAGTTTCAGGAGAGGTTACAATAAACCAGTCCAATTTAATTATCAAGAGAGATCTTAATACAGATTTCATAGAAGAAAACTATGTGGTACTATTAGTATCAGCTATTTCTGATGTTGACTTTGGTGAAAAGGATAAAGAATACAGACATTTGGAAGAAGTTAATGAAGAGAGATACCGCAAAAGTATAAGGATACTAGATACATTTCTTTCCGAACAGGAGTGTAGTGAAATTATCAGTTATTGTATAGAGCGAAACTCTTTTAAACAGAGTATGGTTTATAACCTCTCAGATTTAAAAGGAAAAGATATGAAAAATACAAATATTTATTCAAAAGACCGGACTAGTTCAAATATGGCGTTAAAAGGATATGGAAAACTTAATGAATTGTATCATAAGTTGTGTTTGGCCTTTAGTTGCTCGAGAAACCAACTGGAACCTATCAATTGTATCAGATATGAAAAAAACCAGCAATTTAAATATCATCATGATTTTATTCTGGGGGGCGACAGGATTTATACAGCAGTTATTTACCTCAATAATGATTTTAATGGGGGAGAATTGCGGTTCCCTGAAATAGATATGACTTATAAATCTAATACTGGTTCTTGTATAATATTTCGGAATATAGATGAAAATCAAAATGTAATTCCTGAGTCTATGCACGGATCACTGCCAATCGTTTCTGGAGTTAAATATGCGATTCCGGTATTTATGCATATAAACCCAGTAGATTAACTAGTGGTTGAAACCTTGTTTATAATTGTATTCTCATATAATGAAAATCCTAATCGTATTTATTATTTGTATTGGCATTTTTGATAGCTCCTATTCCCAAGTAAGTCGGATAAGGGGTCGGGTATTTGATACAAGTTTAAATAAGCCTATTAGCAATGCCTCAGTTCTCTTGGTATCCGCAGAAGATTCAATCATTACAAGATTTACTAGATCTGATGACTTTGGTAATTTTATGTTGATTTGTCCCGAGGTAGGTAAGTTTATTATCCTAATAAATTATCCTTATTATGCGACTTTAGTTGATACTTTATCAATTGGGCAGCCTAATGGTGTATTTAAAGATTTAGGTGTAATGAAAATGATTAATGAAACTCATATTCTTGAAGAGGTAATAGTAAAAAGACAACTTTATGCAATAAGATTAAAAGGAGATACCACAGAGTTCTTGGCAGACAGCTTTTATGTTAAGCCAGGCGAAAATGTTGAGGAACTTTTAAAAAAGTTACCCGGATTCAAAATTGATAAAAATGGCAGTATTTATGCGCAAGGGAGAAAAGTAAAGCGTGTATTTGTTGATGGTGAAGAGTTTTTTGGAGATGACCCCACGTTGGTAACGCAGAACATAAAAGCGGAAATGGTTTATAAGGTTCAGTTGTATGATAAAAAAAGTGACCAGGCTTCATTTACAGGAATTGACGATGGTCGTAGGGAAAAAACAGTGAACATTAAACTTAAAAAAGATAAGAATTCTGGGTACTTTGGAAAGATTGATAATGGAATTGGCGATAGGGGTTTTCAAAAATTTCAATCAATGATAAATTCATTTACGTCATTGAGTAAAGCGGCGGCTTTTATGAATTTTGGAAATACAGGGGTTATTGGTCTGGGCTCAAGCGATCAGACAAAATACGGTGTTTCAAACGATGATGGCTATATTGGTGATGACGGAATTTTATACGTAAACAGAACTAACGGAGATGGACTAGATACATGGGACGGGAAATATGACGGCAAAGGGCTTCCCGCATCATTTTCTGGAGGGTTACATTATAATACGAAGTCAAGTAATGATGCATTTAAGGTTAATGGTAACTATAAAATTGGCTCATTAAAAACAACAAATGAAATGAATTCCCTCTATCAATTTGTTCTTCCTAATGGAACATTTTCCACCCGGTCTAATGAGTTATCCAATAATTCCCTGTTAAAAAATAATATTTCGGTAGCCTCTGACCTTATTTTGGATTCTCTATCCTCAATTAGGTTTACAGCGACAGGAACGATTTCCAAAAAAACGGAAAACTTAGCTTCGAATACACAAACAACTACAGGAATTCAAAATATTCTTGTCAACTCGAATGATAGGAATTTGAACGTTGAGACTAGCGAGGGATTTTATACTGGTTCCCAGATTTATAAAAAGAAATTTATTAAGCCAAGGAGAACAATTTCAATTACATTTACCGAAACACTTAGGGAAAATAAGTCAACTGGTTTTTTAGCTTCAGAAAATAAGTTTTATAATATTAGCGGGATAGTAGACAGCCTTTACGATTTAAGGCAGAATAAGGAAAATTATGTCAATTCGATAGTTCTCAATACCAAACTCATTTATACTGAACCCATTTCTAATAAAAGTACACTTTCATTCAATATTCTAGGATCATATAATAAAGAAATAAGTAACAGAATTTCGTTGAATAAACAGGTAGGTGGTGGGGCTGATAAAATTGATAGTAGTGGCACTAACAAATATAATTTTAACCGCATAGTTACTAGGTCGGGGGTGTCATATAATTACAAAACTAAAAAGATTAATTTTCAGGCCGGTGCAGACTTTGGTGCAATTTTCTTTGATCAATACTTTACTGATACTGAACCTGTTCAACGAAAGAATTACTTTGTCACATATCCACAAACTAGCTTTTCTTATTATTTTTCAACTCAAGAAAGTATTACGTTCTCTTACCTAAGATTCCCACAGTTGCCTACTGCTCAGCAACTGCAACCAGCTGAAATTAACATAGATCCATTAAATATTGTAAAAGGTAATGCAGCGCTTTCTCCATCATTTGATAATTTGATCTCTTTGTTATATATCAACTATAAGGAAATTACTTCTGAAACATTTTTCCTGAATGCGGGTTACCATGTTATAAAAAACCCTATTGTTCAAGCTTCCATGATAAATAGCAATGGAGTAAATAACTACACTTATGCCAATATGGCCGGTAACCAATATTATACTGATCTTTCAGGTGGGGCATTATACAGGAAAGAATTTAAGCACACACCTTATTCTGTTGATGTAAATGCCAATATGCTGAATTCAACAAGAACTAACCTTTCCAATAATATTATTAACCTAATTAAGACACAAACTTACTCTTTATCGCCAACCTTATATTTTATAAAAGAGAAAAAAATGGACTTTGATTTTACACCAAAGGTTCAATACAATATATTCACAACTTCCCTTAATAAAGGCAACAGGAATGCTTTCTGGAGTTATACTTTTTCAACAAATCTAACTTATGACGCAATCAAGACACTAAGACTCCAAACAGACATCACTTTCAATCTCATAAAGCGATCAGCTACATTTAATGAAGATATTAAGTTTACTGTCTGGAATTTATCTATCAGGAAGTCATTATATAAAAATGCATTGTACTTGAAATTTTCAGCCAATGACATTCTGAATCAAAATATAGGAAATGAAAGATTTGCGTCAGCAAACGGTGTTTCTCAAGTGAACTACCGGACGATCAAAAGATTTTTCCTGCTTTCATTAATTTGGTCTTTCCAACAAAAAAAATAATATGAGATACATTGCCCAGATAATATTTTATTGTAACGTGTTTATTTTTTTAATAAATATTCATTTAGCGGCTCAAGATGCAGTTTTTTTGTATAATGGTACAATTACTTTTGAAAAAAAGACTAACGTAAGCTATTTTTTAAAAGAGGAATATCAGGAAAATTCAGTTTTTTATAACTCCTATAAAGAAAGGTATCCTGATTTTAGTACTTACAATTTTTTACTTCATTTTAATAAAACAGAAACTTATTATAAACCTGAAATCCCTCTTCAGATTGGACTTTTGAATTTTACAGATAGAATTGGTGGTTCAAATGAAATTTTAAGAAATTTAACTACTGATAGTTTTATTACTCGAAAAGAGATACTCGGAAAAAGCTTTACTATTGAAGATGAAACTAGGAAAATTAAATGGAAGATAACAGATGAGGTGAGGGATATTGCTGGACTAAAATGTCACAGGGCAAACGCAATTATATTTGATTCTATATTTGTTATAGCTTATTATTCTGACCAGATTCCTGTTTCAGCTGGCCCTGAATCGTTATGCGGACTTCCTGGAATGATTTTGGGACTAGCGATACCTAGACTACATACTACATGGTTTGCTACTAAAATAATTAACAAAGATGATGGCATTAAAGCCCATATATTGGAAAAATTAAATTCAACAGAAAGTGAAAAAAGTTACATGTCTAAAGTGGAAAAGATGCTCGACAGCAAGAGCACTGATTATCTTAGATCGATTTTGCAAGCAAAGCTTTAAATGTAAAAAATGAATAAGATTGTAATGTCTACAATATCTCTTTCTGCATTATTGATGGTTTTCGTTATGATGCTTTGGGGATGCAAAATAACAATGAAAACCGTTCAAGGATATTATACTAATAGTTTAGGAGATACATTGGTATTATCGCCCGATAGTTCCTATGAATACAAACAGAAATTGCGGGATGGCGATTTTGGCTGGAACACCGGTAAGGTGGATATTCAAAATAACAAAGTGATTTTTTCAGAAACAAAACCTTTCCCTGTTGTTGGGTTCAAAATGCAGATTAAGCAAATTAATACATCCTCAATACCCTATATTTTTTCTCTCGTTATCGACAGTCAAGACCAAAATGCACTATTGGATAGTGTTCAGGTTTATGCAAATGGGACTATGGAAGGCAATACTTTTTATAGTTTAAATCGAAATAAGCTAATGGTTACAAATCACAAGACAGATTCAATAACTCTATTTAACAGGTATTTTTTACGTATTGATTTAAATATTGCCAGGCTAAAGAACTATCATGCTTATTCTATAAATATTCTTCCGGCAGAAAGGCTATATGAACTGGATAAATATAATTTTACATATGCTAATTCGAAATTAACCACGCAAAGTAGCAAGGCAGGTTTTAGAAAAATAAAATAATTACCAATAATAAAATGTGAATTCAAATATTGGTTGCTCTGATTTTGTAACCCGAAAAAGGATCATTTACAAATTCATCTATTGTTTGAAAAAAAAGTAAGCAGATTTTTGGTCATTTATGAAACTTATATTCGAGTATTCCTCAAAAAAATACATATTGTTTAAGCGTATCGTAGGCACTTAAGTTTGGAATATAATTGAGTCTACTTTTTGGGGAGTAGTTCTTTAATTTTGCTGAAGGGATGGGTAGCTATTTTTTCGAGTGATATTCTAAGGTATTCATACGGTTCATGTATATTCATTTTGCAAATACCAAGCAGGGAGTAAAGCAGGATACTTCTTTTTGTTGTCTGTGATACTTCAGAAAGATAAGTCTTACTTCATTGTGCCTACTGGAAAATGTTAATCGCTTCAAGATTATTATCGAAATTGAGTATTAAATTATATACACTCAATGATAATCGTTGCCAGCATTCTATGCTATAAGCAAGTGCTTTACCAATACTACTATTTGGCATTGTTTGTACATACTGCTTTTGTATCTATTTAGCCGAAGTCTCCAATATTGGTAAATATTGTTACTATCAAAATAATAGTAGCTCAATAAAATATAACCCTCAACTTTATTTTTTTGTTCAATAGCATAAGGCTTACGGATTTACTTCAACCCTTGTTACGCTCATTCTCTGACATCATCTAAGGCATCAAGGAATATGCCCCTAGAATGTAACAACCAAGTTAGCTGATTAATATTTCTTTTCTTATAAGATATTTTATAGGCAAATTCTCGATCAATTTGTAAATATCACTTAAAATGTTTTAGTATACCTATTAGTCCTTCAATTCTGAAAACAGATCAACATACGAAGAGCCCAAAGTAAGTTTATGAGTAATAAGTGCAGACTAATAATTAGGAACAATCAAATAATGCGATTTCTATTTATAAAAAAAGAATTTTGCTAATATTATAATCTTGGTAAAATTCATTTGAACTTATGTCACTTTGAATAAATAAGAAAAGAGACTTTTAATTTTTTTGACTGCTCTTCGGAGACTATTTATTACTATGACTACTTTTCGATTTTTTGTATTAAGGAGTTTAACAGGCCCGCGCTTAGCATTAAAATTGCAACATCAATTCGGGTTTTAGATGCTGTTTTCTTAAAAATTCTTACTCTGATGTTATCCAAGGTATTTACAGATATTCCAAGCAATGATGCAATTTCCTTGTATGGCTTATTAGTACTCATCAAAATGGCAGTCTGGAGTTCCCGCTCAGTTAGTTTGTGAATTAACGGTTGTAAACGTCTTTCACTTATTCTATTTTTTGAAGAGTTGTAAATTATATTATCTTCAAAATATAAGCCGTTATCCCTAACGAGATTTACTATCTTAAAAAAAGATTCAATATCTATGCTTGTATTTATAAATCCCTTTATCCCATGATTTACCATTGTCGAGATTGCATCTTTGTCCAACTCATTTGCGATACAGATTGTCTTTATAGAAGGGTAATTATATTGCAAAAACTTTACAACTTCAACATCACTTAATTCCGATGGCTTGTTTACGCTAAGCAATAAAAGTTCAGGGATTACGCCATTATTTAAGCACTCAATCATTTCTAGACTATTTTGTGCCTGTGCAATAATTTCCAAAGTACCTTTAGATCTAATTACAGCCGCTATTCCCTCTCGTATAAGGTCATCATTAACGCAAAGAAATACTTTTTTTATTTTAGTAACCATTGCTCTATTAATTAACAAATATTTTTAGTGATTTTTTTTCTTTGCCAATAAGATTTGGAAGATGTATTATAGAATACTAAAGATTTTATATTTCTTGATTAAGTGATACCAAAACTTGAATTATTTCTTGTGATGTAATTAAAAGAATAATAACAAAAACCAATTCCTGGTTTTATAAAAAGTAATTTTGTAAGCTAATTTTATTCCAAAGCTTGTTCCTTTTATATTTATATAATCAGTACTTGATCTACCTCCCAATACATAACTGAATTGAGGGTATTTATCAAATCGCACAATGGATTTATTTCTATTTGATTTTGACCTGACAAATTATTTGTAAAAAAAAAGATAGCTACCGAAATATATTTTATCATAAAGTGAAAGTTATTGTTATCTAATATTCAGACAATAGAGTTAATAGTTTTAATGAATAACATCAACTTTTTCTTTAAGTTAAGAAATCCTTACACTTTAAAAATAATTTTCAACGAATAGCTTATTAAAACATACGAATAACATGCTGTACAATACAAACTCATTTTGTTTAATTGTATCTGTTAAATTGCAGGTAGAATAATTAATTTAAGTAAATCAGCTGCAAGAAAAATAGATTTAGTAAATGCAGAGGTAGCTAAAGTGAATATCAGGTATTAGCCTGTGGTGAGACGCCTTACCATCTTTTGCTATAGATAAAAGAAAATTATCTTTAGGATCACGACAAACATTAATAATTGACTTTATTTTAATGAACTCAGCTTTGTCATTAATATTAGCAAGTAGATTCTTTATATCACTCTCAGAAAAGTATTTCTTAAACTTTGGGCGGTTAGCCACTTCAATAAACTCTTCTAATAATTCTTGGCTAAATAATATTGTTGCATGATTACTTTTAAGTAACTCATCAATTTTAGATAAATCTCTTGTTAGTAAATAACTTATCCAAAGATTAGTATCAATGATTATTCTATGCTTTGCTTTTTGCATAGCGTTTAGTTCTAACAGCTTCTACTTCCTTAGTTATTTCCTCCAATGAAGGCGGCTTTAAAGAAGACTTTTTCCTAATCCGATTAACAACCTTTAAAAAAGGATCTGAAGAGGACATTTCAGTAATTGAAATAAGATTCATTTCAGCAAGGTCTTTTAGCAATTTACCTGCCTTTGGGTTTAATATGTCAATTTTATAGGTCATTCTATTTCAAATATACAATATTTTGGAAATCAATAATAATCATTTGCTAATATCAAATATTAGCCCGCTGCACAATTTGTACTGCGTTCCTGCCTACTTTCTTGTAGCCATAATCATAGCAAAAAATAAAAGTATCGTTGCGCTGATTTTTTTCTTGATGGGTAAAATGTATAGCACTAAAACCTTGAATAAATAATGTACTTAAAGGAATGAGCTTCTTAGTAGGATGTAGAGAATAAGTAGACGCTAAAATTTGCCGATTCTTTTGTAATACGTAATTAATTCTTCTCATGTAATTGGTTCGGCTTCCCAATTGATCATTGTGAAAACTACTTCTGCAATAATTATTACAAAATTTTTTATCTGTTCTGCCTACTATTTTTTTATTGCAATGTGAACAGGTTTTTTCTTCCATTGTATTCAAACTATTAAAGGATACAAACAGTATCTAAAATAATGAATGCCGCTAATTCCTAACTAGTAGAAATACCTATTTACACAGTTGAAAGAACGGAATTTGAACTACCCTTTTAAAGCTTTTAACACCGCTTTTATTGCAGGTTCATTTTTAGTAGGTGTGTAATGAAAATGTTGATTGAATTTAGTAGAATCAAAAAAATAAGGCCGATCGTATTGGTACAACATTTCGGGCATTTCTTTTAAAATAGGAATAAAAATACCCAGCAATTTTATAACCCATGCATGCAATACTTGTATTTTATTTTAGGCGTTCTACTAACTAGGCGAATATCTGTTGTATATGACGTAAGCGATTTTGCTAATTCGATTCCAATAGAACCTCCAGCACCTAAAATGGTTTGCATAAGCTATTTTTTATACTACAATAAACTAATTCAGTGGCATAAATAAGGATGATCAAATTGTAAAGCAAGTAGTTAAAGTAACCTGCACATAAAGACCTATATATACTTACAAACGTTTACAAACGCATACTAACGCAAGCAAACGTTTAAAATATACAATGCCATTGTTGAGTGATTCATATTTGTTGGGTGAACGGCAGTACGCACTGCTATTTTTTAAATTAATAAACTGAACCGTTATGAACGCAGTAAAAAACAAAGTACAATTAATTGGTAATTTAGGGCAAGACCCCGATGTAAAAACAATTGGAGAAGACAAAAAAGTAGCCCATATAAGTGTAGCTACCAATGAAAATTATAGAAATGCGAAGGGCGAAAAAGTAACCGAAACCCAGTGGCATAATGTAGTTGCCTGGGGCAAACTGGCAGACATTGCAGAGAAATACCTGGTAAAAGGAACCGAAGTGGTAATTGAGGGTAAACTCATCAACAGAAATTATACCGACAAGCAAGGCGTTAAAAAATACGTTACAGAAATACAAGCCAATGAGTTATTAATCTTAACCAAGAAAGCTTAATCCGCCCCCCAGGTTCCCTCAGAGATCTCTATAGATTATCAGTGATCATCAACGTTCATCTTTGATCAATATAAATCAGCAGAGGTCATCAGAGTTCAATTCAGCTATACCTTACAACATCAGTAGGCCATGGGTATGAACCCCTCCTCTGCCCAGCCTATTGATAGTAAGGGCTGATGAACCAGTAGACTAACGGACCTGTTATGGCAACATATAACCAAAGCGGCCAAGTAATTTTTGCCAACTTTTTATGTGCAGGAAATTCTGCAGTTAATCCACGATAAGCAGTATATAAAATGAAAGGCAAAATAATTGCCGCCAAAAAAATATGAGTAGCTAAAATAATATAGTACAAAATTCTGGTTGCACTTACAGCGGCTATTTCTATTTCACTTAGAACCCCATCATGATTGGCATCACCAAATTTAGCTTCACCAGCTAATAAATGATGAGCAATATAAGATACCAAAAACACAATTGACAAAACCAACGCAGTACTCATTAGTTTTTTATGTAAAAGATACTGCTGCTGTTTTACTGCAACAAGCGCAGCCAACAATAATATGGCAATAGTAGCATTAATAAAAGCATTGGCCATAGCAAAAATATGTACATCAAATCCTAACTGGATATTTAATTTAATTTTTCCCAATAACACCACTACGGTAAAAACCACTACAGAAAAAATACCAATTAGCCATGCGGCTTTTTTATCATTCCTTTCAATTGTTGCTGGTAACATAAATGCTTATTTTCTATTTTACTGATTCAATTTAAAATTCAATATAAAATTCGATATAAAATTGAAAATAAATTCAATATAAAATTCAATTTAAACGAATTTCAATTCAGATAGTTTATATGCTAGCCGTTTATTTTTCTTCGGTTATTCATATACAATACAAAGAATGTAACCGCTAAAACAATAATTAACCAAAGCCAACTTAAATCTATAATATCTCTAAATACCTGGCTTTTTTTGGTTTTATCTTTTTCCAATAAAAGAGTACCAATATCTCTAGATAATTTTAACATATCCGAAGAATCTAACCCATTGTAATAACCACGTACAATATGCTCCTTATCTATTAATACAAAGCGGCTGGTATGCACAAAATCTGGACTGATGGGTTCTTCACTAAACTTATCTACCCTCAATTCTTCAAATGCAAATTTATAAATGGAATCTTTACTACCAGTAAGCATCCACCAGTTATCGTGGTTAACACCAAAACGATCTGCATAATTTTTTAGCACTTGCACCGAATCATTTTCGGGATCTACTGTAAAAGAAATAAATTGAACTATAGACGTATCAATTTTATTGCGCACGTTCCCCCCCTTCTTAAAAGACTGCTGCAATTTTACCATGTTCCTGGTAAGCCTGGGGCAAATGCTTCTACAACTAGTAAAGAAAAAATCAACTACTAAAATCTTCCCTTCTTTATCATACAAACTAACCGAATCGCCCAATTGATTTCGTAAATGAATATTGGCTGTTTTATGCCAAATACTATCATCAATGGCTTTTCCATTTACCACTTTAGTAATTACTGTATCAATTAGATACTTACGAGGCATATCCACTGCATGCTCACTTGCTGTTCTTAAAATAAGATAGCAAGCAATAGGAATTCCTAATGCAATAATCAATCCTAAAACTGCTTTTCTATTCATAATATGGCTTCTAAGAAAAAACCATCCCAAAGCGGGATGGTTTAGTTAGTATAAAATTATTTAGTAATCTTAGTGCTTTTAATGTGCCGCTTTTGGAGCTTCCGGAGTAGCTACTGGACTAGCTTCTTTTTTCTCTTCGTGTTTTGCCTCTCCATGTTCTTTCTTTTCTACTTTAATAGTGCTCTGCTCTTTATAATGTGGATCGTATGTGTTGCGTAAATTCCTAAACGAATTTCCATCATATAAAAAAGCGGTAATGAACCAAACAAATAGAATTAAAGGAACCACAATGGTCATAATTAAATTCTTCAACTCATGCTTTAAGTGCATAAAATAAGCTACAATATAAAAGGCTTTTGACATCATTAAAATAACAATCGTACCCTTAATAGCCAATCTAAATGAAGCTTGTTCTAATGGAATTCCAATCATCCAAAATCCAAGAATCAATTCTATAACGGTAAGCACAGAAAGTATAATGGTAACTTTTACAATTTCCTTTGTGCCACCACCTTCATGTTGATCTGATGCATGTTCTTGTGTATGTTGCGCTGTATGTTCCATAGTATCTTTTGTAATAGTGTAAAATGATTGAATTAAATCAAATAGAAACAAGTGAATACAAATACCCAAACTAAATCTACAAAGTGCCAATACAATCCTGCTTTTTCTATCATTAGATAATGACCTCTTTGTTCAAATTTGTCTAATAAGGTCATGATCAACATAATAATATTGATAATCACCCCAGAAAATACGTGAAAGCCATGAAACCCTGTGATGGTAAAAAAGTAATTGGTAAAATTAGTTGAAGATGCTGTTCCATCATGATTTAAAAATGGATTACTGCCCCACCATGCACCTTCATGAAATAAGTGATTCCACTCCCAAGCCTGACAGCTTAAAAATGCAATACCTCCAATAATAGTTAAGATTAAATTTTTAACTACCCCTTTCTTATCCATATTATGACCAGCATGAACGGCCAAAACCATGGTAACAGAACTGATGATTAAAATAAAAGTCATCACACTCACAAATACCAACGGCGCATGTACGCCTTCTGGAGCAAATGGGAAACTTCTAAATACTTCATTGGGGTCAGGCCATCCATTGGTAGAAAAACGAATGGTTCCGTAAGAAATAAGGAAAGCGCCAAAAGTAAAGGCATCACTCATTAAAAAGTACCACATCATTAATTTGCCGTACTCTACATTAAAGGGGCTTTTACCTCCACCCCAAGATTTGGTGGTTGGTGCTGTTGCAGTTGTTGCCATATTTTCTCAAATTTCGGTTACAAAAGTATTGTGTAGGCTTCAAAAATGGTGCATCTAGTGAAAATTTTTTCTTTACTAGCCTATCCAATTATAAAAAAGGAACAAATAGATCCAAATCAAATCTACAAAATGCCAATAGGTGGCTATCAAATCAATTGGTAAACTACTGTAATTTTTTACCCTGCTTGTATAAGCTCTAATGAATATAACCATGATGGCCAAAACCCCTCCCAGCACGTGAAGCATGTGCATCCCTGTAATTACCAACAAAAAGGAGGCGGCCGAATTGCTTTTACTTCCTGTAAGAGCAATTTGATTGCTTTCGAGATTCATGAAACCTGCTACTTGAAGGGCCATGAAAAGCAATCCCAATAAAGCAGTAACAGTAATTAAGCTTTTATACCTACCCATTTCACGGGCTTTAAAAGCTTTGGCCGCTAAATGAATGGTTAAACTACTTAATAATATTACCGCTGTAGAATAAGAAAAAACTACCGGTAGGTCAAACTCTAACCAACTACTTTGGTTCTTTTTTACAATATAGGCACTGGTTAATCCGGCAAACATCATTACAATGCTTCCCATTGCTACCCAAAGAACAAATTTCTGTGGGTGAATTCTTTGAGGCTCTTTTGCCTGCTGCACTGCTGTCATCATCAAGCTATTTTAAATTTTATAATACATATTACTATCCATCCTTTAGCCAATTTTATCTGCCAAAAGGGCTAAAAGCACAATGGGTAAATAAATATAACTGCTAAACATCACCCTTCTGGCTGCTTTAGCATCCATTTCTTTATACAATCGAATACTTTGAAAAACCATTACAAGATTGCAAGCCAATACTATATATAAACTGGTAGTTCCCGTTAAACCAATATAAAAAGGCAGGATCCCCATGGGAATCATTAATACCGAATACATAATGGTTTGTATGGCCGTAAACTTTGTAGGCCCTTTATCTGCAGGCAATAATTTAAACCCAGCTACAGTATAGTCTTTATGCGATACCCAAGCGATGGCCCAAAAATGAGGAAACTGCCAAAGAAATTGCATGCCAAATAAAACCCAACCACCCGCACTAAAATCATCATTGCCAGCAACCCAACCAATTAAACAAGGCAATGCACCAGGAAAAGCTCCAATAAGCACTGCAATAGAATTAACTTTCTTTAACGGTGTATAGATATATGCATACAAGAATAAACTAAATAGAGAAACCAAGGCAGCAGATAAATTAAAAAAATACCACATCATTCCAACGCCTACAACCCCACTAATGAAAGCAAAAGTATAGGCCTCTTTTTGAGACATAGAACCATTGGCCACAGGACGTTTAGCCGTTCTTTTCATTACTGCATCGGTATTTTTTTCTACCGCCTGATTGATGGCATTGGCAGAACCTGTAACCAACATTCCTGCAACAAAAAGCAAAATGATCATTCCCCAATCGTACGCCACTACCTTAGGTGCCATTAAATAACAAATAACACAAGAAAATACTACGGTAAAACTGAGCGTAAACTTGATCAATAAAAAATAGTCTTTCACTTTAGAGGCAAGTGAAAAAGAAGTTGAACTTGTATTATTTTCTACTGTCGTAGCCATGCGCCTCAATTCGATTAAAAGCAATGCTCCCGAATAAACGGGAGCATCAAAATAGTTATTGACTGAACATTAGGTAAGGTTCAGCATGTATGAATTAATGTATACTTTCTTCTTCTCCTACCGGTGTTGTTTGAGGAATAAAGTCTTTTCCATCTTTACCGTAATCGTACGGCCAACGATACACTTCAGGAATTTCACCTTCCCAGTTACCATGACCCGGACGAATAGGGGTAGTCCATTCTAAAGAATTAGATAACCAAGGGTTTTGGGTAATTACTTTTCTTCCTTTAAAAATAGAGTAGAAAAAGTTGAACAAGAATAATATTTGTACGGCAAAAACAACCATGGCAACCAAGCTGATAAATGTGTTTAAATCGGCAAACTGTTTAAAGCTTTCCCAAACACTAAAATCATAATATCTACGAGGCATTCCAGCTAAACCTTGATAGTGCATTGGCCAGAATATCATGTAAGCACCAGCAATAGTAAACCAAAAGTGTACATACCCTAAGGTATTATTTAAAAATCTACCATACATTTTAGGGAACCAATGGTAAATACCAGCAAACATTCCAAACATACTTGCTACACCCATTACAATATGAAAGTGTGCAATTACAAAATACGTATCGTGCAAATGAATATCTAATGCAGAATTACCCAACCAAATACCTGTTAAACCACCAGAAATAAATAAACTTACAAAACCAATGGCAAAAAGCATGGCAGGTGTAAAGCGGATATTTCCTCTCCACAAAGTAGTTAACCAGTTAAACACTTTAATTGCAGAAGGAACGGCAATTAAAAGGGTTAGTAAAACAAATACAGAACCCAAGAATGGATTTAATCCTGTTACAAACATGTGGTGCGCCCAAACCAAGAACGCTAGAATGGCAATGGAGAATAATGAAGCAATCATGGCCATATATCCAAAGATAGGTTTGCGCGTATTTACGCTCATCACTTCAGAAACAATACCCATTGCAGGTAACAACACAATGTATACTTCAGGGTGACCAAGAAACCAAAATAAGTGTTGATACAAAATAGCACTACCACCTTCATTAGGCAATGCCCCAACGCCATTGATAAAAATATCAGAGAGATAGAAACTAGTTCCAAAATTTCTATCAAAAATTAATAAGATAAATCCAGAGAACAAAACAGGGAATGATAATACACCCAATACTGCAGTGAAAAATAAGGCCCAAATGGTTAGTGGAATACGCGTCATACTCATTCCTTTGGTACGCATATTTAAAATGGTAGCAATATAGTTAAGACCACCTAATAAAGAAGACACTACAAACAGCGCCATAGAGGTAAGCCATAAATCCATACCAGTTTTAGAACCTGGAGAAGCATCGCCCAAAGCACTTAAAGGAGGATAAGCCGTCCAACCACCACTAAAAGGACCAGTTTCTACAAACAAAGAAGATAACATGACAATGCTAGCCGCAAAGAAGAACCAATAACTTAACATATTCATGAAAGGAGACGCCATGTCTCTTGCACCTATTTGTAATGGAATTAAAAAGTTGGCAAAAGTTCCACTTAACCCGGCTGTTAATACAAAGAATACCAATACAGTACCGTGTGTGGTAACCAAGGCATAATAGGCAGCAGGGGTAATTTTACCCCCCTCGGCCCATTTGCCTAAAATATCTTGCAACCAAGGAAAAGTAGAATCGGGATAGCCTAATTGTAAGCGAAAAAGTACACTCATTAAACCACCCAACACAGCCCAAACAATTCCCGTAATGAGGAATTGCTTCGCAATCATTTTATGGTCTTGGCTAAATACATACTTGGTAATGAAAGTATCATGATGTTCATGTGCATGATGATCTGCATGTACTTCCTGGTGTGAACCTGCTATAGCAGGTGCGTGTAAAACGGCTTCGTTACTCATACCTAATGCTTTATATTTTATGTACAAGGTGTAAACACCTTATATTATTTACAATTTTGCTATCACTTTTGTTGTATCAGCTATTGGTTTTATAGCAGAAGGATCTTTATCGGGAAACGCTGTATAGTAGTATGGTTTTTGACCAGACATTTTAGCATCGTATTCCTCTTGATCTAATACTTCTATAACTCCCTTCATAGAATAGTGACCATTCCCACACATTTGATCGCAACTTATTTCGTACTGAAAATTAGGGTTCCCCGTAATTTCTTTCATTTCTTTAGTCGTATACTTAGGCGTAAACCACATGGTAGTAGGAATACCCGGAACTGCGTCCATTTTCATACGAAAATGAGGTAAACCCACATCATGAATTACATCTCTAGAACCAATCACCAGTTTAACTGGTTTACCTTTTATAAGGTACATGGTTTGCTCCATAACAATGTCGTCGTGAGATAATTGATCATCCCAAATAATACCTAGGGTATTAGATGCATTGTCTATATTCTTGAAATATTTTTTTCCAAAAGCTGCATCCGAACCCGGATAACGAAAAATCCATCCAAATTGCTTACCAGTAACTTCTACCACCATGGCGGTTTTGGGAGGTTCCCCTGTAAATAAGAACCAGTTACGCAAACCTAATGCAACCAGAAATGTAAGTACGATTGCGGGAATAACGGTCCAAATTAATTCTAGTTTATTACTATGAGCAAAGAAGGTAACTTTTCTATTTTCTTTTTCTTGGTATTTGAAAGAGAACCAAAAAAGTAAAATTTGCGTAGCAAAAAATACAGCACCTGTTGCTATGATGGTAATCCACATCATAGAATCTACCCGGGCACCTTCTACACTGCCAGAATCGTGTGCCAGCAGCGTTTTACCAAAAAGAACATGGTTGCAATACCATACCCCTACAAGGCCTAACACCAAAAAGGTTACCATTAAAAAACCGTTGATTTTATTTTGCTCTTTACGGCTTTTCTCCTCACCTTTTAAGATAGACACATATTCACTTGCCTTTGATATTTGAAAAATCAGCAAGAAAACAAGAAAGGTTACTGCAATTACTAAAAAGATTGTCATAGTGCTTATGATATTATGCTTATACTAACAATTTATTTTCCAATAGGTTTTATTAAACCTGATGAATGATACTTTCTTTAAGGTAAGGATGGTATTTAGCTATCAGCGGCTTACTAGCCAATGCTCTAGAAACAAATAAAATTAATGTTCCTACAAAAAAGCTTAAGATACCAAAATCTAACCAACCCAATGTTACATGATCTTTTATTAAAGAGCCCATTACCATTTGGTAAAAGTCTATCCAGTGACCAAAGATGATTAATACTGCCATAAAAGTTACTAATGTATAATTTCTTTTTGCAGAACGCTTCATTAAAATTAACAAAGGGCATAAGAAATTAATAATCAGGTTAAAGAAAAATATGCCTTTATATGCACCTTGAACACGGTGTTTAAAGTAAACGGTTTCTTCGGGAATATTGGCATACCAAATAAGCATGTATTGAGAAAACCATAGGTAGGTCCAAAAAATAGAAAAGGCAAACATAAATTTACCAATATCGTGTAAGTGGTCTTGGGTAGTTAATTCTAAATATCCTTTATTTTTTAAGTAAATAACCCAAAGTGCAATCAGAGACATTCCTGCAACAAATGAACTAGCAAAAGTGTACCAGCTATACATGGTAGAATACCAATGTGCATCTATACTCATCATCCATAACCAAGGAATGGTAGAACCCACGGTAAGTGCAAACCAAACGGTGAATAAAGCCGTACGCACAGTGCCACGTAGAATGAAGGAGGCAGCTTGATCTTGCGTCATTGATTCCGCATCACACTCGTTATTCAATTGACGCACTCTCCAACCAAGATAGCTCCACAAACCAATGGTAGCAGTAGTCCAGATTACAAAGAAAGTAGGATTTAAGAAGCCAGCTTTACCACTTAAGATAGGATCAGCAGCAACCGCTTCTGCATCTAACCAATGGTAAATATGATGCTTATGATCAAAAACAATATACATTAATACGGCAAATGTAATTACCCCAAAAATGGGAACCAAGGTAGAAATGGCTTCGGGTATTCTACGAAAAGTTTGGGTAAAACCAGCTTGAGCCAAAGTAGTTACACTTAGGAAAAACATGCTAGCATTACAAATTAAGGTAAAGAAGATAGAATTGTACATCAGGGTACCCCAAAAATGAACTTGTTCATGCTCATCCGAGCTAAATCCCTTGGTGATCATTCCATAAACCAATGCAACCAAACCAATACCCATTAAGGCATAGGACCAGGTTTTCATTTTGCCGGGAACTTCAAATTGTGTTCTTAAAGATGCCATTGTTACTCTTTTAGTTCAGTTATACTGATTTGCTTAAAATTATTTTGCTACAACAACCGCTGCGGGCGCCGCTTTAGGGGCAACTGCAGGTGCTGTTGATTTACCTTCTTTTTGTTTTGCTTTAATATAGGCAATAATCATCCAACGTTGCTTACGGCTTAACTGAGAAGCATAAGAACCCATCAGATTTCTACCGTATGCTACAGAGTAAAACATTTGCCCAGCAGGCATTGCTTCGTATTTTGCGTCTCCTACCAAAGTTGCAGGTTTTGCAGCATAAGGGCCATTCCCATCTTTATAAAGAGGCCCATTCCCATTTAATTTTGGACCATGACAAATACCACAATTTACCAAATACAAACGTTCAGCTTCTGTTTTGTCTTTAACAGATAAAGAATCTATAGGATTTACTACCAATTTAGAAGCAATATAATTGGTGGTATCACCAACAGCATCTTTGGCAATATGAAAAGGTATTTCTTCCTCACGAGAAATAGCACCTTCTACAGGGCGATTATTGTAATGAATTCCTTTTTCGGCTAAATTACTATGATCGGCATAGGACTCGTATGCACGGCTATACGCCATATCGGGCATATAGATACTGCCAGGCTTACGCTTAACATCACTGCATGATGTTAAAACAACAACAGTAGTTAAACAAGCGATGATTAAATTATTCTTCATGATAAGATAAATTCTAATGAACAAATTGATTAAGCAGCAACAATTTCTTTTTCTTCAAATCTCATAGAGTCATGATCGTAGCGGCCAATCCACCAGCCTTCTTCTGCAATTTGAATATCGGTTTCAACTGCACCACTATTACTTAAGAAAGCACGTAAATCATCTGCATTGGTTTTTTCGGTACACTCAATGACCATGACAAAATAATCGTTGGTAGCACGAGGATGAAAGTGATGCTTTTTTACAAAAGGAGCCATTTGGCAGATATATAAAAAAGTAAGCACCATGCCCACTGCAGCAAACAATACGGTTAACTCAAAAATGATGGGAATCCAAGCAGGTAAGGCAAAATGCGGCTTACCCCCAATGTTCAAAGGCCAGTCTTTGGTAAAGATCCAGCTAATGGTACTAAGGGCAGTAGCCGTACCAGTAATACCATAAATAAAGCCCGCAGTATGTAAGCTAGTTTCTCTTAATCCCAATGCATGGTCTAACCCATGAACTGCAAAAGGGGTATACACATCATGAATTTTATACCCAGCGGTACGAACTTTTTTTACTGCAGGAAACAATACTGCTTCATCATCAAAACAGCCTACTACAAATTTCTTTTTTGCCATAGTTTTATTTTTAGTGCGCATGTTCATGCACAAACTCTTCTAATTTTTGTTCTTCAATTTTACCCATCTGCCCCTTATAACCTTCACCCGTTGTTTTTAAAACATACTTAATTTCTGCAATGGCAATAACGGGAAAGTATTTAGCAAATAAGAAGAAGCAAGTAAAGAATAAACCAAATGTACCCGCATAGAAACCAATTTCCCAAATAGTAGGGCTATAGTAAACGCTCCAGCTACTAGGTAAATAATCTCTATACAAAGAAGTAACAATAATTACAAAACGCTCGAACCACATACCAATATTCACAATCACACTCATAAAGAAAGTAACAAAAATATTTCTGCGCATTTTGCGGAACCAGAAAATTTGAGGGCTTAATACGTTACAAGCCATCATACCCCAATAGCTCCAGCCATAAGGAGAGAATAAATTTGCACGACTATACCAAAAAGTATAGCCTTCATATTTATTTTGACTATACCAGCCCATGAACAACTCTGTTAAATAGGCTATACCAACAATAGAACCAGTAAGCACAATTACTTTATTCATAGCTTCTATATGGCCAATAGTAACATAATCTTGTAAGCCAAATACTTTACGCACAATAATCATGAGTGATTGAACCATGGCAAAACCAGAGAAGATTGCACCAGCAACGAAGTATGGAGGGAAAATGGTTGTATGCCAACCAGGAATTACTGAAGTAGCAAAGTCGAAAGATACAATCGTGTGAACCGACAATACCAAGGGTGTACTTAAACCAGCTAATACCAATGATAAACTTTCATGACGCTGCCAGTGTTTGGTAGAACCAGTCCAACCGAAAGCAGCAACACCATATAAACGCTTGCGCAATTTGGTGAAAGCTCTATCTCTAACAGTTGCAAAATCGGGCAATAAACCACTATACCAGAATAATAAAGAAACAGTAAAGTAAGTAGAGATGGCGAACACGTCCCATAATAATGGAGAGTTAAAATTTACCCATAAAGGACCACGCGTGTTAGGATAAGGAAATACAAAGAAAGCCATCCAAACACGACCCATGTGAAAGATAGGAAATTGACCAGCACACATCACCGCAAAGATGGTCATGGCTTCGGCAGCACGGTTAACCCCTGTTCTCCATCCTTGACGGAATAACAATAAGATAGCAGAGATGAGTGTACCGGCATGACCAATACCAACCCACCAAACGAAGTTGGTGATGTCCCAACCCCAACCCACTGTTTTGTTTAGGTTCCACTGGCCAATACCGTAAGTTACATCTCGGTAAACGCTGTAAACACCAAACATCAATAAGGCAACAGCAATATAAAAACCAATATACCATAATTTGGTAGGCTTGGCTTCAATAGGGCGAACAATGTCTTCTGTAACCTGTGCATAGGTTTTATCACCATATACCAACGGTTCCCTGAGCTGTGATTCGTACTTTAAATGCATCTCTTCTTATTT
>JAVHPL010000192.1:0-28623 GCA_036170555.1 Sediminibacterium sp.
CAGCACATTGAAGAAGAAAAAGGAAAAGCAGACCATGAAAAGAAGATGGATAAAACAACTATTCCCAACTACAATAAGATGTGAGTTGGGAATGGTTTTATAACATCGCGTGAGAATTATTTTCTCAGGCCTAGCTTTTCAATTAATGCACGATATCCAGAGAGATTGTGTTTTTGCATATAGGTTAACAAACGTTTACGTTGTCCTACCATTTGCATTAAACCACGTTGAGTGGAATGGTCTTTTTTATTAGCTTGCAAGTGCTTAGAAATATGAGCAATACGCTCAGTTAAAATGGCTACTTGTGCTTCAATAGAACCTGTGTTGGTTGCTTTTCCACCAAATTCAGCAAAAATGCTGGCTTTTTTTTCTGTTGTTAAATAAGGCATCTCAAATTTTTTTTTGACTCCAGAATTGGATTCTTTCTTTTTTTTATGGCTGCAAAGGTACAATTTTAACTGAAAAATTGGTAATTATTACAGCTTTTTTTATAGGAATGATTTTATGGAGAGAATAATTCCACTTTTCTTTGATAAATATCTTAAAAATTGATGAGTTATGCAGCATAAAAAAAGTTAATTTGTCTTATAAATATGTCTTTTTATTTCATTGAGTAATTCCAACACTATATATGTTTGCTGTAACCATATTAGGTAATAATTCTGCACTTCCCGCATATGATCGGCACCCTACGGCTCAAGTTGTAACCTTGAACGACCAATTATTATTGATTGATTGCGGGGAAGGAACCCAAATGCAATTATCCAGATACAAAGTTAAAAGAGGAAAACTAAATCATATTTTCATTTCGCATTTACATGGAGACCATTATTTTGGATTAATTGGGCTAATCACAAGTATGGGATTGTTGGGTAGAGAGCAACCTTTGTATTTGTATGGGCCTGCTGCTTTAAAATCAATTATTAAACTTCAGTTAGAAGTAGCTGCCACTACCCTTCCTTTTGAATTGATTTTCTATTCATTAACCAAGGAAGAAACCATAGTAGACTTGCCTAAATTTTCGGTTGCTTGCTTTAGTACTCAACACAGAATTCCTTGTTGGGGATTTATGATTAGGGAAAAAAAATTACCCCGTAAAATTGATAAGGACAAAGTACTTGCCTTTAAAATTCCAGCAGCATTTTACCCCTCCCTGAAACAAGGATATGATTATACTACCAAAGATGGCACCGTTATTTACAATACCCAAGTAACTTACCCAAATACCACTCCAAGAAGCTACGCTTTTTGCGCTGATACCATATTTGATGAAAGAATAGCAGATCTTGCCAAAGATGTATCTATGCTTTATCATGAAGCAACCTACTTAAAAGCAATGGAAGATCGGGCATTTGCAAGGTTTCATTCTACAACCACTCAGGCTGCCACCATTGCATTGAAGGCAAACGCGCATCATTTATTATTGGGTCATTTTAGTAGTAAATACGAGGACCTCAATGAATATTTAGCTGAAGCAATAGACATATTTCCTAAAACTCAACTGGCCATAGAAGGAGTAACTTTCATGATTAATTAAAATTCAAAAAATAAATTCCTAAAATATACCCTCAATTGGGTATTTGTATGCAGCAAAACCAAGCTACATTGCGTCTTTGAAATGTAGTTTATATTGGGGGATATAAATTCAAATGACCTTGCCTATTTGTGGTAAGGTCATTTTCTTTTAAAACGCTTTTAATTGCTTTAATATTGGCCGCCCTTTTGCACTCAACACAACTACCGCAACTTCAGTAGCTTCTGTAATATTGGGTAGCATTAAAATTCGTTGATTGCCAACTGTTGTAATTGTTTGTTGATATTTTATTTGCCCATGGGTACTTAATATTATGCGTACACTACTTATTTTTTGACCATACTTTAGATTTTCTTGTAACACCAGCCCCCTAATTTGTTGTGGCTTTTTTAAAATATAGTACCAACTATACGGTGCATTTGGATTGCGCTTATTTGGTTCACTAATTCGAATGAATGCATTTTTTAACAAATGATCATTCTCTAATAAAGCCCTTTTTTGTTTAAACCCCATCAATGCCGCAGAATCAACCGCACTAATTAAACCCAATTGATTGGGTGGTACATTCAATAATAAATTGGCATTTCTTCCCACCGTTTGCAAATAGATTGCCAGTAAACTATCGGGTGATTTTACGGTTGAATCCTCTTCTGCATGATAAAACCATCCTTTTCGAATGCTCACATCGGCCTCTGCAGGCAAATAATGCTTTCCTGTATAATTTCCCTGCAGTAATGTATCTGAACTAGGCGCTCCCATACCCCTTTTAAAACCAGTCGTATCTAATAAATTCCAATTGGTTATTCCTGCTTTTCCATTTTCATTACCAATCCATCGAATATCTGGGCCAATATCACTAAATATTACCGTTTGAGGTGAAATATTTCGCACAGTATTTTCAAAAAGCTTCCAATCATATACTTGTTTTTTACCATTTGGACCTTCTCCATTTGCACCATCCCACCATAATTCCCATATAGGTCCATATTGTTGAAACAATTCTTTCATCATAGCTACAAATACATCATTGTATTTATCTGTTCCATAGGTAGGATGATTCTGATCCCATGGAGAAATATAAATTCCAAATAATAAGCCAGCTTTTTTACAAGACGCCGATAGTTCGGCCAATACATCTCTATTAAACCCGCTTTCCCTAACTGTATGAGTAGAATATTTACTAGGCCACAAACAAAACCCATCATGATGTTTTGCCGTAATAATGACCCCTTTGGCTCCAGCATTTTTTGCAATCCTACACCACTGATCTGTATCTAGTTGTTGTGGGTTAAACACTTCTGATTTTTCCTTCCCATCTCCCCACTCTTTATGGGTAAATGTATTGGGGCCAAAATGCATAAAAAGATAAAAATTATTTTCATGCCACTTTAATTGGGCAGCGGATGGTAATGGGTTTTGGGCATTTTGCCCTTGAGCTGTTATACTATAAAAGATAATTGAAAAACCAAGTATGCAACCATTAAAAAAATGAACAAAATATCTTTTCATCGTTTACCAATTAAGGGACATCCATTTATAAAAATGGGCAAATTCTGCACTCCAATCACTTTCCTTGTGTTGTCCTATTGGGTTTACCACAGATCTTGTTACTATTGAAGACTTACTTTGAAAAATGGTAACTACTTTTTTCATATCGGCAACCATGGTTGGGCCTTCTAATGCCCCAACATAAAAATAAAATTTGGGTGTACCTACTGTTTTAAATTGAGCTGCATCTACAAATACCATTGGGGATACCCAAAAAGATGGGGAGAAAATTCCTGCACCCCCAAATATCAAAGGATATTGTATCATAGCATACCAACTAACCAATCCTCCCATACTACTTCCTGCTATATAGGTATAATTTACCCCTTTTCTAGTTCTATATTTAGTATCTATAAAAGGCTTTAAGGTAGTTGCTATAAAATCTATATACGCTTTCCCTTCTCCCTTTCCATATTGAACATGGTCATAAGGATTATACTCGTTTATACGTTTATTACCTCCATTGTCTATACCTACCACAATGCACTCTTTTTCTAATTTTGCTTGCAGGGTATCTAAGCATTCATCTATACCCCACTCCGAAGAAAAGGCCGTTTTGTTATTGAATAAATTTTGTCCGTCTTGCATATATAATACGGGATACGCCCTTCCTACCGATGCATAATTTTTAGGTAAGTAAATCCAAATTCTACGAGTTCTGTTAAGTTGTGGAATATAAAAAGCCGTATCAATGATTCTCACCTGCGGACTAGCAGAGTAGGTTTTAGGACGTTCAGGGTAATTGTCTTTCCAACCAGCAATGGTATATTCTTTGGAAATATCTTCATTTACTTCTAACATTCTATCGGGTATATCGCGTCCATCTGATGCACATTCAAATTTATTTTCCCCTCTGGTAAACTTAAATGCATAACTACCTGCAGGGATTTCTTTTAAAACAATACTTTTTCTTGTTCCGCCAAAAGGCTTTAATTTATAATTTTCATCTTGAGGATTCCAATTATTAAAGTTACCCGACAAGTAAATTGCTTCATTCTCTTTTGTTGCCACACTGGTTACAATCAATCGAACAGTGAATTGGGCGCTTGATTGAATAGTTAAAAATAATAAATGAAGAAAAAAAAGAAATGGTTTCATTATAATAAAAATACAAATAAAAATGTCGTTCCGAATTACTCAAAACGACATTACTAATATAATAAAAATAATTAATCTAATATTTCTACATCTTTTGGATAAAGTGCTTTATTAAACATAAAAAGCTTATCGGATAATGTAGTTCCTAGGTTCATTTTCACCACTTTCAACTCTGTTATATTATTACTTTTATCTAAAATACGTGCTTTGAAAAGCATATTTTTAACTTTTTCGAAAAATAAATTCACTCTTTGAAAATTTTTACGATTGTCTAATGGCTTTAATTCAATTTCATAATAGGCCCCTTTAGATGGTAATAATTTATAGGAGAAATCCCTATCATAAGATCCAGCTAATAATTTTTGAGGGCTTAATGTTTGGTTATTTTCTTCTACTGCCGATTTAGTAATGGTTTTATTTCCATCAAAATTGTATACATTTTTACCATCACAAATAATTTGTGTTTTGCCCTGTTTTAATAAGTATTTCTCACCTCGCATAGATAATGCAAGAGCTTTTGTACCTGCAGCACGACCTTTACTTGTAAATGAATTGAGACTAAAAGATGCTACAATACCTTTTGAATTTTTTACCTTAGATCCAAACGCATCAAAAACTTTTTTGGCTGCTGGATCGTTTTGAGCTTTAGAAAAAATGGAAATAGAAAATAATAAAAAACTGAGTATAAATAATTGTCGCATTATGGAGTTTTACGGTGCAAATATATGTTTTACAACTGTTTTGATTCCTAAACATCTACATTGTTTAACACTTAATTGTTAAAAATGGCTATTTTGAATACCCTAACCCATTGAGTTTAAAAATTCCTGCAGTTCCATATCCGTTTTAAATAAAACTTCGCGGGCTTTACTTCCTTGGTTAGGTCCTACTACTCCTGCTGCTTCTAATTGATCCATTAATCTTCCTGCCCGATTGTATCCCAACTTCATTCTGCGTTGAATTAAAGATGTTGAGCCCATTTGACTTGTAACAATAAGCCTTGCAGCATCTTCAAATAATGGGTCTCGATCATTGGCATCAAAATCCCTTCCTTCCATCTCTTTTTCATCTACATACTCTGGCAATAAAAATGCATGTGGATAGCCTCGCTGATCTCCAATAAATTCACATACCCCTTCTACTTCTGGGGTATCAACAAATGCGCATTGCAAACGAGTAATTTCTCCATTATAACTTACCAGCATATCTCCTTTTCCTATCAATTGTTCTGCACCTCCTGCATCTAAAATGGTTCTACTATCTATTTTGCTGGATACTTTAAAAGCAATTCTTGCAGGGAAATTGGCTTTAATTGTACCTGTAATAATATTTACAGACGGTCTTTGTGTAGCAATAATTAAATGAATGCCTATTGCCCTAGCCAATTGTGCTAAACGAGCAATGGGCATTTCTACTTCTTTTCCTGCTGTCATTATTAAATCTGCAAATTCATCTACCACCAATACAATAAATGGTAAGTACTGATGACCTTTCTCTGGACTCAATTTTCTAGAGGTAAACTTTTCATTGTACTCTCGAATATTTCTACATCCGGCTTCTTTTAATAAATCGTAGCGATTATCCATTTCAATACACAATGCATTAAGGGTATGCACTACTTTTTTTGTGTCTGTAATAATGGATTCTTCTTCTCCAGGTAATTTTGCAAGAAAATGCTTTTCAATTACTCTATATAAACTCAGTTCTACTTTTTTAGGGTCTACTAATACAAACTTTAATTGAGATGGATGTTTTTTATACAATAATGAAACCAATATTGCATTTAACCCCACAGACTTACCTTGACCTGTTGCCCCTGCCATTAACAAGTGCGGCATAGATGCCAAGTCAACAATAAAATTATCATTGTCAATTTTCTTACCTATTGCAATAGGTAATGAGAATTTACTATTTTGAAATTTCTCACTGGCAAGTAATGTTTTCATACTCACCACTGTTTTTCGCACATTGGGTACTTCTATACCAATTGTACCCTTACCGGGAATGGGTGCAATAATCCGAATGCCGAGCGCAGCGAGGCTGAGGGCAATATCATCTTCTAAATTTTTTATTCTACTTATTCTAACACCTGGGGCAGGAACAATTTCGTACAAGGTAACCGTTGGCCCTACAGTTGCTGCAATTCGTTGAATAGAAATATCATAATTTTTTAAAGTATCAATGATTTGATTTTTATTGGTTTCTAACTCTGTTGGATCATGAACAATTTTTTCACTTCCGTGTGTTTCTAATAATTCCAAACCTGGATATTGGTAATCTCTTAAATCGAGGGTAACATCATATTTAGAGGCTAAACTTCCAATAGTTGCAGATATTTCAGCAGCATCTTCTTCTAATTCATTTTCCGGAACTTCTTTTATTTCCAATTCTAAATTTACACCAGTGCTAGGAGGAATATGTGCTGTAATATTTTTTACAAGAGGTTTAATAGGAGATGGAATATCAAAAGAATCTTCTTCAGGCATTACTTTAACTTGATTCTCATCTTGATCTTCTTCTACATGGTCTTGTTCTGCTGCTAGATCCTCTTTTTCAATAATGTCAAAAGCATTCATTGGATTTTCGTTGTCAGTAGGTAGAATCACAGAAACCAACGAACCATCATTTTTTAATTTATTATTACTGATAGGTACATCCATTTCATTTTCAAGATTAGCAGATTCATCATCAGGTAATGTAATGGAATCTTCCTTTGCCAAATCAACTTCTACTGGGTTATTCATTAAGGTATCTGGCTTATCCAATACAGTCAATTTCCAATTAGGCATATTGAAACTTGGATTGAACCTCCAAATAAAATAACTGAAAAATGAAAGTACTATGATAGACCCAGTTCCAATTTTACCAATCCATTTAATACCCCAATCACTAATTAGCTCTCCTACGGCCCCACCCCAAGAAAATTCAGCTCCTTTGGTTGCAAAAGCAAAACTGGTACTAAAAACCAACAGACCTACTAATACATATTTAATATTTCGTAAAAGCTTAAAAAATTTCTTCCCAAAGAGTAAATTAATACCTAATACAAAAAAGAAAGTACAAAATAAATAAGATGCTAAACCAAATCCATTGTTCCAAATAGTATATGCTGCATATGCTCCAATAACACCTAATAAATTGGTAACACGAATATCATCGGTTGAAAAAATGTTAACCCCAAATTGTTGAACTTTATCCTGATCTTCTTGCCATGTGAAGAGATAGGAGGTTAACGCAATAAATAAAAATAAAGTAATTAAGATACTGACCGAACCTGCAATTTTTGCAGTACGTTCATCTTTTACCACTTCAGTAACAGTTACAGCCGACTCTTTATCTGCAGTAAGTGTTTCTGGATTGGGTGGGGGTGGCGTTTTCTTTTTTAAGCTATTGGCCATGTAAACAAATATAAGCTTTGCCTTATGTAGATTTTACTTACACCTATTAATGTGCAAAACTGATTACATTCTAAACAGTTTTCCACTTATGGTTTGTAACCTTTAATGGCCATTACCATCATAATCCAGCCAGAAATTAAAACAATTCCTCCAATTGGCGTAATGGCTCCTATCCATTTGAATGATTCTATACCTGTAATTCCTAATGCAATCATAGTATACAATGATCCTGAAAAAATAAGCGTTCCTACAACAAAAAATATACCTGCCATTTTCATTAATTTAACTGGATATTCTTTATATAAGATACCAGTTAATGCCAAGGCGAATACATGATAAAATTGATACCTAACGGCTGTTTCATAAGTCATCAGCATTTGTGTGCTTGCATACGATTTTAGCCCATGAGCCCCAAAGGCACCCATTAACACAGCTAATGCACCCAATATAGCTGCCGTTATTAGAAACCCTTTATGCATAGCTATTGATTATTTTTTTAAATGCTTTTAAATTTATCTGATTTCCTGCAAGGTGGTGCTTAGATTGCATATAATACCCCCTTCGTTCTTCTAGCTTATTTTCTAAAAAATGAGCCAATTCATTTTCATTTAATGTTGACAGTAAAGGGCGATCTTTTTTCTCTTGGATAAGTCTTGACACCAATACATCTATTGGTTCATCTATCCAAATGGTAACTCCCTGTTTATTCATCCAATTCATATTATCATGAAAACAAGGTGTACCCCCTCCGGTTGCTAAAACAAAGGCTTTCTTTTCACCAAACCACCTGAGTAATTTGGCCTCTATTTTCCTAAAATTATCTTCCCCATCTTCCTTAAAAATTTCAGTGATTGTTTTTTCCTCCTCTGCCTCAATGATAAAATCTAAATCATATCCTCCCGTTTTGCATAATTTGGCCAACGTTTCTTTCCAATAGGATTTCCCACTGCCCATCATACCAATTAGGAATATTTTCAATTTCAACTAAATTAAAGTGAATGAATTATTTAAAAGCATTAAAGCCAGTGATATCCATTCCTGTAATTAACAAATGAATATCATGTGTGCCTTCATACGTAATAACACTTTCTAAATTCATCATATGACGCATAATACTATACTCCCCTGTAATACCCATACCTCCCAGCATTTGTCTTGCATCTCGAGCAATATTGGTTGCCATTTCACAACTATTTCTTTTGGCCATACTCACTTGCTGAGGAGTTGCTTTACCTTCATCCATTAATATCCCCACTCTCCACACTAACAATTGCGCTTTTGATATTTCCGTAATCATTTCAGCCAACTTTTTTTGTTGTAACTGAAATCCACCAATTGGGCGATCAAACTGAATACGCTCTTTACTATACCTCAATGCGGTATCGTAACAATCCATTGCGGCTCCCAACGCGCCCCAAGCAATGCCATATCTGGCCTTGGTTAAACATCCCAGCGGTCCTTTTAATCCTTTTACATTTGGTAATATATTTTCCTTAGGAACCTTTACATTATCAAAAACCAATTCACCTGTTGCACTGGCTCTCAAACTCCATTTGCCATGTGTTGTAGGTGTTGAAAATCCTTCCATTCCTCTCTCTACAATAATTCCCTGAATTTCGCCAGCTTCATTTTTTGCCCAAACCACGGCTATTTGAGCAAAAGGTGCATTACTAATCCACATTTTAGCACCATTTAAAATAACATGGTCTCCTGCGTCTGTAAAATGAGTAAGCATTCCTGAAGGATTAGAACCATGATTGGGTTCGGTTAATCCAAAGCAACCCAACCATTCACCTGATGCCAATTTAGGCAGAAACTTGTTTCGTTGTGATTCATTGCCATAAGCATAAATAGGATGCATCACCAAACTGCCTTGCACGCTTGCGGTACTTCTTACACCACTATCTCCTCGTTCTAACTCTTGCATCATTAATCCGTAGCTAATATAATCTAATCCCCCCCCTCCATATTGCATGGGAATGGTAGGGCCAAAGCAACCTAATTCACCCATTTGTTGAACAATCTGTTGGGGAAATTCTGCACGTTGAGCATAGTCTTCTATGATGGGAGAAATTTCTTTCTTCACATAGTTTCGAACTGATTCACGTATAAGTTTATGTTCTTCGGTTAAAAGATCATCAATTTGTAAATAATCTGGCGATTGAAATAAATCGGTTCTTACTGCCATCAAATAAATTTTTGGTTTCGAATTTGTAAAATTACAGCATAGTGCTTTACCAAAAAGGGATTGTTTAGCAATTATTGTTTTTTATTTCCACTAAGTGGAATTTCTCTATTCATTTCTTCTTCATTTACCGAACGTTCTGTTAAATCACCCATTAAATATCGGGAAAAATAATCGCACATTTTCCAAAAGAAATATTCTGTCATACTGCCAAATCCATGGCGTTGTGTAGGCAAATACACTAATTCAAAACGCTTATTAGCGTTAATTAATGCATTTACAACTCGCATGGTATTTGCTGGATGTACATTATTATCTATCTCTCCATGAGATAACATCAAATGGCCTTTGAGATTTTTTGCCAAATCAGGGTTTTTGTCAATATTATACACAAAGCTGGTGTCCCCTTTTTCATTAATGATTTCTTTTACTCCATGATGCTTTTCGCTCCACCATCTATTATAAATTGCATTGTCATGATTTCCTGCAGATGAAACAGCTACCTTAAAAAAATCAGGATAAACCAACATGGCAGCCGTACTCATAAATCCACCTCCAGAATGGCCATGGATACCAACTCTATTAATGTCTAAAAAAGAATATCTATCTGCCAATTGTTCTGCAACGGCTTTTTTGTCGGCCAATCCATAGTCTCTAAGATTCCCATACCCATAATTATGATACCATTTGCTTCGGCTTGGATGTCCTCCCCTATTTCCTAACGTAATCACCACCATACCTAATTGTGCTAAACGATCTGTTCGATCCATTCCCTTACTAAATGATTTATTTACAGCCTCTGTTTGAGGACCTGGATAAACATATTCTACAATTGGGTATTTTTTTGAACTATCAAAATCAAATGGCTTATACATTACACCATAAATATCCGTAATTCCATCATCCGCTTTGGCTTTGAATGGTTGTGGAAATTTATACCCTGCTGCAAATAAACTACTTAAATCGGCAATTTCTAGATCCATTATTTTTTTCCCATCTGCTGCCAATAAAACAGATTTAGGAATGGTATTTACACTAGAATAATTATTTACCAAATACTTTTTATTGTCATCCATACTGGCATTGTGATCAAAATTTCCTGCATTTAATAATTTAAGTCCAGTACCATCAAAATTAACTCTGTACGCATGCAAATAATAAGGATCTTCATTGGCCTCTTTTCCATTGGCCGAGAAATATAATACACGTGCTTTTTCATCTATTCCCAAAATATCTTCACAATGCCATGGGCCCGAAGTTATTTGATTTTTCAACTTACCATTTTCATCATACAAATAAAAATGTCCCCAACCATCATCTTCACTCCATTGAATTAATTCTTTACCCCCATTAACCAAACCTAATCTGCGAATTTCTACATAAGTATTTAATCGTTCTTCTATTAACGTTTTAGCAGTTGCTGTTTTTACGTCTACAAAGCCTATATCAATTCGTTTTAAATCTCTACTGGTTCTGCTAAAATAAAATTTATCGGTTGTACCCAACCAAATGATTGGTTTGATCGCATCGTCTCGATTACTCATTTTACTAGGTGCACTCCATACATTGATATCCTGGTCTTTAAATACGCCCATAGCAATCTCTCTGCTTGTTTTAGTGGTTACATCAAATAATAACAAATGATCTATAGGAGATTCTTTATCACCTGGCATTTGATATTTATATGTTTCCAACGTTGGCCGTGGATCAGCAATACTATTGATGACCCATAAATCTTTCACGTTTCTATTGTCTGTTCTATTTAAAACAAAGTATTTAGAATCGGATGACCATAACAAGTAAACTGATTTTCGTTTTAATTTATTTTTTTCCTTATCTACATTCGATTCTCCAAATCCATCACTATGATAACTATAATTTTCAACTCCATTCTTGGTAATTGCATATTCTATAATAGTGCTATCATTTTCGTTTTGTATTGCTTTATTAAAATTGGCTTGATCCATCCAATAAAGATTATTGTTTCTTCCAAATAATATGATATTTCCATCTGGAGAAATATTAGCCCAAGAGGGATTACGTTTGGGCTTCTTGAAATCTACTAACTCTACTAATTCGCCATTTTGCAAATTGTATTCAAAATAAAAAATCTTTTTTTGCTTAATAGGAGGTGTTCCCTTTTTTGCTGCAGTATCTTTTTGCTCAATTTCCTTTGTGCTCTTCACTTCAAATTGTAACCAATTCTCGTCTTTTACCAATCGCATACTATCTATAAGCAGATGCTCTGCATCCATGGCATCATCGGTAATACGGGTAAGTTTTGAAGCTAAAGCCGCATGATCAAACATCAACTTTTTCTCCCCTTTATTCACATCTACGATATACCATTTTTTCCCATTTGTGGTTTCATACATATACCAAAAACGGTCAGACTTTTTAAACCAGTGTGGATCTACCCCTAAACTGAATACCATTTTTTCTAATTTCTTAGGAGAAAAACGAGCAGCTAAAGCATAATTGGCTTTGGTAACAAGTACTTGTTGCGAATTGGTTTGTGCGTAAATGTTGGCACTAAAAAATACAAGCATCAGGATCTTTACGAATCTCATAATTGGTGGTTTTGGAAATGGGAAAATAAAGCATTCTAACAAAGCAAGGAAACCTTTTATCAAAAAAAGGATAATACCATAACAAGTTCTTTTATATATTATACTAAAAAAACTTATAGAAATCCTTTGTTTCACTATATTTTTAGCATGATACAAGCTTCAAGCAAAGAATTGAAATCAAGATGAAAATAAATCTTACTAATTTGTGCTTTTAAGTAACTAAACCAACTCAAATGACATTTAAGATGAATACTAGTGTTGATTTCGCTATTAATTTAGACAACCAAGATATTTTAAAACAATACAAATCGCAATTTCATTTTCCGCAACACAAAGGAAAAGATACTATTTATTTTTGTGGAAATTCACTGGGACTTCAGCACAAAAATACGGAAGTTGCATTTCAAACAGAATTAACCACTTGGAAAGATCTTGCTGTAGGTGGCTATTTTAATGGGAAAAATCCTTGGCTTTATTATCAAGATTATACTAGAAAATCCTTAGCAGCAATTGTTGGCGCAAATGAAACTGAAATACCTGTGATGAATGCATTAACAGTGAATTTACACTTCATGATGATGAGCTTTTATAAGCCAACAAAAAGTAAATTTAAAATTATGATGGAAGCAGGAGCATTCCCTTCTGATCAATACGCAATAGAAACGATTGTAAAAATTTGGGGATTCGACCCTTCAGAAGCAATCATAGAAATTGAACCAAAACATGGAGAAAAGATTTTACATACAAAAGATATTTTGAATGCCATTGAGCATGAGAATGATTCTTTAGCAATGGTTTTATTTGGAGGGATCAATTATTATACAGGACAATATTTAGATATTCAATCCATTACCCAAAAATCACATCAAGTGGGAGCCATTGCCGCATTTGATTTAGCACATGTAGTTGGTAATATTCCAGTTCAATTACATCATTGGAATGTAGATTTTGCAGTTTGGTGTAGTTATAAATACCTAAATGCAGGGCCAGGAGCAGTAGGTGGTGTATTTGTACACCAAAAACATGCAGAAAATATTCATACACCTAGGCTAGCAGGATGGTGGGGAAATGAAGAGAAAGAAAGATTTAAAATGGAAAAAGGCTTTATTGCAAAACCCAATGCTAGTGGATGGAATGTGAGTACTGCTCAAGTATTTAATACGGTTGCACTTAAATCATCTTTAGAGATATTTGACCAAGTTGGCATGGAAGCATTGCGTAATAAAAGTATAAAATTAACCTCTTATTTATCTTTTTTATTATCACATTTAACCAATTTAAATTTTGAAATAATTACTCCTGGCAATCCTGAAGAAAGAGGTGCTCAATTATCTTTGTTTTTTAATGAAAAAGGAAAAGCTATACATGATAAACTTATTGAGAATGGTATCATTGTAGACTACCGAGAACCCGGTGTAATTAGAGTTGCCCCCGCCCCTTTGTATTGCAGTTACATAGATGTTTATACATTTTACGAGGTATTAAAAAATAATTTTTAATATGCATTACTATAAAACTTACTTGGCATTGGGAGATTCTTATACTATCGGGGAATCAGTTCCATTATATGAAAGTTTTCCCTACCAAACAGTACAATTACTAAGAAAAGAAAAACAATATTTTCAAGCGCCAGAAATTGTTGCAAAAACAGGTTGGACTAGTTCGGAACTGAGAGAACATTTAATGCAAACAAATTTGAATGAACAGTACGATTTTGTAAGTATTTTAATAGGTGTTAACAATCAATATAGAGGATTATTCATAACTGATTTTGAAAAAGACATTAATTTCTTATTAAACCGAGCAATTCATTTTACTCAAAATAAAACGAGGCAGGTATTAATGCTTTCAATACCCGATTGGAGTTTTACTCCATTTGCCAAGAATAAAGACCAACTAGCTATTAGTAAAGAAATAGATGCATACAATGCTGTTTGCGAAAAATCAGCTGAAAAAATGAGTGTTCAATACATTAATATAACAAACGAAACAAGAGCTGAGAAAAATAATGTAAAAGCGCTGGCAAACGATCAGTTGCACTATTCGTGCCACACTCATTTAAAATGGGCAGAAAAAATAGCAGCAATTATGTTAGAACACAATTTGTAAGTTTATTCATTCCCAGCATTTTTTGCTTCAGCTATCATTTTTTCATTAGCAGTAATAATAAATTGAACCCTTCTATTAATTGCCCTATTCTCTTCACTACTATTGACTACTTTTGGTTGAGTTTCTCCATACCATTTTGAACTTATTCTAGAAGTGGCAATACCTTCATTTTTTAATGCATTACTAACGGCAATTGCCCTGCGTTGTGATAATGACTCGTTGTAAGCTTCTGAGCCAATATTATCAGTATGACCTTCAATTAAAATATTGGTATCTGGATACTCATTAAATATTTTTTTAAATCTATCAATAGCCAATTGTGAATTAGAAGAAATATTATACTTATTATTATCAAAAAATATTCCCACTTTAGATCCGTCTGGATTGGTTTCATCGAATGTTACATCTATCCCCTCTCCAACTCGGGTTACATTTGCACCAGGCAATGCTGCCTTTATTGCTTGAGCCTGGTTATCCATTTTTTTACCTATAACACCACCTGCCACTCCCCCAATAGCAGCTCCAAGAATTGCCCCTAATGCTGTATTGTTTTTATTACCAACGTTATTTCCTAAAAATCCTCCAAGCAATGCGCCACTAGTTGCCCCTACCGCAATTCCCTTTTTTTGATTACTTGTATTTTTTATAGCACTGCAACTACTAAGTATAACAATCATTAATAAAATGTAAACAGATAGTTGAATTGATCTTTTTTTCATAGATACAAAAATCTGTGATATTTGTTACCCAATTGTTATCATAAAAATGATAAGAATTACATATTTCACAGAAAATGAAATTCATGTAATAGATAAAATGTAGATTGATTGCTATAAAGAGAGATAAGTTTGCATTTCTGCTTGATACTGTTTCGCAATAATGGCTGCTTGTTCTGCAAAATCTTCATTTCCTCCAGCAAAAATAATCGCTCTACTGGCATTAACCAACAGCCCTACTTCTTTGTTCATTCCATAACGAGTAACTTCTTCTAAACTGCCCCCTTGAGCACCTACGCCTGGAACTAATAAAAAATGGTTTGGAATAATGGTACGTATATGTGCTAAATCTGATGCTTTAGTAGCACCTACTACGAACATTAAGTTTTCTGGTGTTCCCCAACTTGCCACACGCTCTATTACCTGTTCAAATAAAAATTTTCCTGTAGCACCTTGCTTATTAGGAGAATGCATCATAAGCTCTGCATTATTTTCGTTTAATTGTAATTGCTGAAAATCATTACTACCTATATTTGAAGTTAACCCCAATACAATCGTAAACTTATTTGCATATTCTAAAAATGGCCTTACACTGTCTTCTCCCATATATGGGGCTACCGTTATTGCATCAAAAGCAAACACCTCAAAAAAAGTTTTTGCATATTGTGTAGACGTATTTCCAATATCCCCTCTTTTTGCATCTGCAATTTTAAAATGATGATCAGAAATATAAGTCAAAGTTTCTTGCATTGCTTCCCATCCTTTAATTCCTTGAGCTTCATAAAATGCTGTATTCAACTTATAACTCACACAGTAATCACTGGTGGCGTCTATAATTGCCTTATTGAAGTCAACTACTCCAGTTGATTTATCTTTTAAGTGTTTTGGAAGTTTTGTGCTATCCGTATCTAAGCCAACACATAGATAAGATTGTTTAGCACGAATTTGTTCTTCAAGTTGCTTACGAGTCATTTAGCAAATTTAATGAATGATCATATAAAAAAATCAATAGTAAATTCTACTTTCCCAAGGCATTAAAGATTGTGGCATATTAGGAATCTTATTCATTTTTTTACCAGAAATTAATTCATTAATTTCATTTCTTTGAATAGAATGAGTTTGAGTTTGATTAATAGTAAATGGCTGTATTTGACTACTTAAATTTACTACAACCAATACAAATTGTTTTCCTTTTTTTCTATAAAACGCATATACATTTTCATCATTACCAGTATTAATCTTTTTCATGGGAATATCAGTTGCCAAAGCAGCATTTTTTGCTCTTAATTTTAAGATTTTTGTATAAAATGCCGATCTTTTGTATTGAGAAAATTCCATAACATCTTTTTCAAAAAAAGCAATAGGTCTTAGAATAGGTTCTTCCTGACCACTATAAATTAATGGAATTGACCTGGGTAAAGTTTGAGTTAAAATAGCAAAAGGTTCGTGAACAGCGCCAGGCATTGTTGCATAATCTGCTTTATTCCAACTATTTTCATCATGGTTACTAGTGAAATACAACATAGCGGCATCTTTTGTATAAGCGGCATCAATATAACGAAGTGCAGTATCCAATGCTAATGCGTTTCTTTTGCCAGAAGCTATATCTACCATCACGTGAAATAATCTCCATGGATAAATTGCATCAAACCCGCTTTGAGGAAGGTAAGCATCTTCACCTTCAGCAAGCATATAAATATTTTTCAATTGGCGTAGTTGAGCTATACACATTTTCCAAAATGAACCAGGTACGTTCCATGCTACATCACATCTAAATCCATCAATATCCGAATTCTTTATCCAATATTTCATTGCATTTACCATACTATCTTGCATTATTAAATTTTGATAGTTTAGTTGTCTTGTATCTGACCAATCTACCGCTATGGCTGCTTTACCCAAACTATCTTTTACAAAAAAATCGGGCTGCTCCTTTAACCAACGATGATCTGCTCCAGTATGATTAGGCACCCAATCAATAATTACTTTCATTCCATTATTGTGTATTAATTTTATGATATTATTAAAATCTTGTAAAGTGCCAAATTCAGGATTAATAGCTGTATAATCTGATACGGCATAATAACTTCCCAAAGATCCCTTGCGATCTGTTTTACTAATAGGATTTATGGGCATAAACCAAATGATTTTAACACCCATATTTTTTAAGCGCCCCACCTGTTTAGCAAATGCATTAAACGTTCCCTCTTTTGTATATTGACGAATATTTACTTCATATACATTGGCCTGTTTAGCCCAATCGGGAAGAGTAGATTTTAATTGAGTATACCCTTTCTCAACTATTAGTATAAATGTAAATAGGAAGAACACTTTTAATGCATGCAAGTTCATGAGAATCAATTTGATCGTTGTATTTAATCTGTTTAACCTCAAATATACCAAACAAGTCGAAAGGCTTAGCCATAATAAGTCATGAAATAGACTACCCTTGCCTGTCTCCTTTACCCCTCATACTGCTATATTTGCCTTATAACGATTGAAAATGGAAAAAACATCAATGTATTATAGCAATTATTTGCGTTTACATAATGTACTGGATAGTCAATATCCAGTAAGTTTTGAGGCTGGGAATGAACCTGCACATGATGAAATGCTATTCATCATCATTCATCAAGCTTATGAATTATGGTTTAAACAAATTTTATTTGAATTAGACTATTCCATGAGTGTGTTTAAAAAAGAAACAATTAATGATAATTCGGAAGATTTGAATTTAGTACTGCATAGACTAAGAAGAATTATTAAAATTATGGAATTATTAAACCAACAGGTAAATGTGTTAGACACGATGACCCCAATGGATTTTTTAGCATTTCGCAATTTACTTACCCCCTCTTCGGGATTTCAAAGTAAACAATTTAGGTTAATTGAAGCCAAACTTGGATTACAATTAAAAAATAGGCACCAAGCTGCTTACTACAAAAGAACCAATGAGGGTGGATTCAACCCAGTTGATTATTCAATAATAAATGAAACTGAAAATGCCAAAAATCTTCAACAATTAATAAACGATTGGCTAGAACGTATGCCATTCTTTGAACCTGTATATTGGGGTAATAAGGTAAATGCAGACATGCAAAATCATCCATTTTTTACTTCATATAAATCAATTTACGAACAAGGTCTTACTGAAAGAGAAAAGTTGAAATTAATGGATTTTGATTATGTATTTTTTGAAATAGTTCCTCCCAATAATGATCCCGAACAATTGGCCCTTTTAAAAACTAGTTTTAGCACGAAAGCTATGCGAGCTGCTTTATTTATAATGTTATACAGAGATTTTCCCGTTTTTCAAACATCCTACCAATTATTAGATGCATTGATAGAAATTGATCATTTAATGAGCAATTGGAGACACAAGCATTTAATTATGGTGAGAAGAATGATTGGAATGAGGGTTGGTACAGGAAATACTTCTGGTGCAGGATATTTAGAAGGGGCTTTACATAAACATGATGTGTATAGAGATTTATCTGGCTTAAGTACTTATTTAATTGAAAGAAAAAAATTACCCAAATTGCCTGAAACATTAACCCATTTTTTAGGTTTTAATATGGGGTAATACTTATTTCTTTTTTGCTAAAATAATTAAGCGTGGTGATTTCTTTATATGATATGGCCCTAATTGATAGTCTCCAAATACTTCTTCTATTTGCATTCCCTGATAAGCTAACATTTCATTAAAATCTCCTAGCGAAAACTTTGCTACCTTTTCTGTATATAAATGTTTGGGTGTTTTATTTTCTGCATCTGTAATTTGAATCTGTTTAAAAAAATGAAAATCATCCTGCCATTTGGTAATATGAAAAGTAACTTCCTCGATAGTGGTAGTGTATATTTTTTCAACATGCTGTTCTATGAAATGCACATTTAAATAATCAATTACCAATATCCCATCTTTTTGTAAACTTTGAGCAATTGTTCTAATGGTATTATCATGCTCTCTCTTGGTTTTAAAATAACCAAAACTGGTAAAAAAGTTAAAAGCATATTGATAATAATTAATCCAAAAAGGCAAACGCATATCATGCTGATAAAAATGCAAAGTATTTGATTCTTGTAATTTTGCTGCAGCAATAGATTCGGCGGATAAGTCGATCCCAGTAACATCAAACCCCATTTCTGCCATAGCAATACTATGTCTACCTTTTCCACAAGCCACATCTAACATTAAACTGCCTTTTGCGGGTTTTAAATAAATTAACAGTGTTTGAATGAATTGATTGGCTTCATCTTCATCTCGATGTTGATATAACAAGTGATAGTATGGTGAATTGAACCAATCTTTGTACCAAGCCTTATCCGACATATTTCTATTTTCTGTTACAAAAATACAATGATGGGGCGAACAAAAAATTTGAATTATATTCGCAACCCCTTTTAATTTAATATTATGGCATTAATCAAGAGTATTTCGGGCATTAGAGGAACTATTGGAGGTAAACCTGGGGATACCTTAAGCCCTTTGGATATAGTAAAATTTACTTCTGCTTATGGAAACTGGCTTAAGCAACAAACTCAAATTAATAAAAAAGTAGTTATTGGCAGAGATGGTAGAATTAGTGGAAGTATGGTACAAGGATTAGTTGTTAATACACTCATAGCAATTGGGTTAGATGTGATTGATTTAGGGCTTAGCACAACCCCCACTGTTGAAATGGCCGTAATTTTTGAAAATGCAGCAGGAGGTATTATTCTTACTGCTAGTCATAATCCAAAAGAATGGAACGCGTTAAAATTGCTAAACCATAAAGGTGAATTTATAAGTGGAAGTGATGGAGCAGAAATGTTAGAAATGGCCTCCAAAGAATTGTTCGAATTCGTTTCTGTAGATCAACTAGGCAGTTATTCTGAAAACCATCATGCTTTAAACAAACATATTGATGCCGTAATAAACTATCCTTTGGTAGATATTAACGCCATAAAAAATGCCAACTTCAATATTGTAGTTGATGCCATAAATAGTACTGGAGCAATAGCGGTTCCTGCCTTACTTAAAGCATTAGGTGTAACAAATTTTACTGTTTTAAATGATACAGTAAATGGACAGTTTGCACATAACCCCGAACCCCTCCCAGAAAACCTTCGAGGATTATGCAATGAAGTAAATAAGCAAGGGGCCCATTTAGGCATTGCAGTAGATCCTGACGTAGATAGATTGTGTTTTGTATGTGAAGACGGCTCCTTATTTGGGGAAGAATATACCTTAGTTGCTGTTGCAGACTTCGTGCTACAACATAAAAAAGGCAATACGGTAAGCAATATGAGCAGCACGCGTGCATTGAAAGATATTACGATAAAGCATGGTGGTGAATATTTTGCAAGTGCAGTGGGAGAAGTAAATGTGGTGAGTAAAATGAAATCCGTTCAAGCTGTTATTGGAGGAGAAGGAAACGGAGGTATTATTGTGCCAGATTTACACTACGGCAGAGATGCGCTAATTGGAATAGCATTATTTCTTACTCAATTGGCCCAATCTGGCAAATCTGCAAAAAAACTAAGGAATTCATTTCCAGATTATATCATCAGTAAAAATAAAATTCAACTCACCGATGGTGTAAATCTTCAAAAAATCTTTGAACATATTAAAAAGAAATACAATAAAAATCCTATCAATACAGAGGATGGGTTAAAAATTGAATTTGATAATGACTGGGTTCATTTAAGAAGCAGCAATACAGAGCCGATTATCCGAATTTACGCTGAAAGTAATAGCGAAACAGTAGCTGCCAATATTGCAAAAAGACTCATGGGTGACATTTTAGAAGCTGCTAAATAAAATAGTTTCAGAACCATTTGCTTTGGGTTACAGTAAACAATATCAATAGGGAAGTATTCCAATAGACTAGTAATTTGTACATTGCATTTATGGAAAGAATTTATTTTGATAATGCAGCAACTACTTCTCTAGATCCATTGGTACTTGAAGCCATGTTACCTTATTTAACATCGCATTTTGGTAACCCTTCTTCTATTTATAGCTACGGCAGAGAAACCCGAATGGCTATTGAAAATGCACGTAAATCGGTAGCCAAAATTTTAAATGCACACCCTGCTGAAATATTTTTTACCAGTGGTGGTACTGAGAGTAGTAACACAGCAATAACTTCTGCCGTAAGAGACTTGGGCTGTAAACATATTATCAGTTCCGTAATAGAACATCATGCTACAACACATACAGTAGAATATCTTTATCATAACGGTGAAGCAGCTTTGAGTTATATAAAATTATTACCGAATGGTCATATTGACTTAGAAGATCTAGAAAAAATTTTAGCAGACAGTGAAGAGAAATGCCTTGTAACGCTGATGCATGCAAATAATGAGATTGGGAATATGCTTGACATACATGAAGTAGGTAAACTATGTAAATTGTATAATGCAATATTTCATAGTGATACAGTTCAAACTGTTGGTCACTTTCCTTTTGATTTAAGAAATACACCTGTACATTTTATTACTGGAGCAGGTCATAAATTTCATGGACCTAAAGGGGTAGGATTATTATACATCAATGAAAATGTAAAAATAAAACCATTTGTTCATGGTGGAAGCCAAGAAAGGAATATGCGTGCAGGTACAGAAAATGTTTATGGTATTGTAGGTTTTGCAAAAGCATTAGAAATAGCAACTGCAACGTATGATCAAGAGCACCAATATATTAAAGGATTAAAATTGTATATGATGGATCAATTAAAGAAACATATTAAAGGTGTTTCTTTTAATGGCGATCCACTAGGGAATAGCTTATATACTGTATTAAGTGTAAGCTTTCCTAAAACTGAAAAAAGCGAGATGATTCTTTTTAATATGGACATCAACAATATATGTGTTAGTGGTGGCAGTGCTTGCACTAGTGGAGCCGACCAAGGATCACATGTAATAAGGGCAATCAATCATAATCCCAATCAGGTTACCGTTCGATTCTCGTTTAGCAAACTCAATACAAATGCTGAAATAGATATCGTTGTAGAAAAATTAAGTGAATTGATTTAACGATAATCATCTTCATTTAATTCTTCGTCATCCATTGAACCCAATGATCCAAGATTCATCATGCTGCCCATTAGATCTTTAAAAACCACCTGTCCCTCTACTGTTTTTTTACTAATTAATGAGAAAGCAGATAATCCATGAAGTACAAATTCCATCAATAGGGCATTTTCTTTTTCATTGGCATGTGGATAGTGTTTCTTTACCAAACCAAATAACCCATCTACTTTATACATTGCGGCAATTTTAGCTTCATCTTTCATATCTAATAAAAGATCTAAATGATTCCCAGCGTCAAACCAACGGCTAATAATTTTATAGGGATTCTCTGGTTCTTTTTCTTCTACAGATTTTTTACTAGCCCTTGTTTTTTTCTTGATAGTTTCTGGATTGGGGAAATAAGCAATAAACTGAGTTCGAATAGACTTTTCTATTAAATTCACAGCCACCTGATAAGGCCCTTCTTGTTCTCCCTCATATACCAATTCAATTTTGCCCGTAATTGCAGGAATAATACCCATTAAATCACTTATCCAAACATGTGTTTTTTCTTCACCATGAATAATCAATCTTCTTTCGGCACTACTTACCGCATTCTCATAAGCAGCAATAGTAAGACGTGCACTTACTCCACTCTTCTTATCTACATATTCATTAGCTCTAGCTTCAAAAGCAACTTGTTCAATTAGTCTTTTAATTAAATCACTTACCAATACCTTTTCTTTTTGTATGGATAATATATCGGCTTCTTGTTCTGTAATAGAAAGCGATGTTTCTATATCTTTTGGATAATGAGTAAGTATCTGGCTTTGAATTCTATCTTTTAATGGAGTAACAATACTGCCACGATTGGTATAATCTTCGGGATTTGCAGTAAAAACAAAGAGGATATCTAAAGGCATCCTTAATTTAAATCCCCTAATTTGAATATCACCTTCTTGTAAAATGTTAAATAAAGCTACTTGAATTCTAGCCTGAAGATCGGGCAATTCATTTATTACAAAAATACCTCTATTACTTCTTGGAATAATTCCATAGTGAATTACTTTTTCATCAGAAAAACTAAGTTTAAGATTGGCTGCTTTAATGGGATCAATATCACCAATTAAATCTGCCACACTAACATCGGGGGTGGCTAATTTTTCACCATATCTTTCTGACCTATGCACCCAATGAATAGGTGTATCATCCCCATGTTCAGCTAGCTGATCTTTTGCATATTTGCTAAGTGGCGCTAAAGGATCATCATTTACTTCACTACCAGACACAATTGGTATATATTCATCTAAGAGGTCTACCATTTGTCTGGCCATTCTTGTTTTAGCCTGACCTCTCAATCCTAAAAACAAAATATTGTGCCTACTCAATAACGCTCGCTCTGTATCGGGAATCACCGTGTCTTCGTACCCCATTATTCCTTCAAAAGGGTTCTCTTTATTTTGTATAGAACGAATAAGATTGTCTCTTATTTCTTCATGTACAGATTTAGGCAAGTATCCCCATTTCTTTAGCTGTCCTACTGTAATGATTTGCTGTATCTTTTTTTTCATTTAATAAACTGTTTTTCTTTTGCCACTTTCAAAATCATTAAATATAAATGCACCAAGCTTATCTAAAGATGCAAAAAATGCCTTTCCGTTGTTCATTTCAGTAAACTCTTCTACAAATTTTTGTAAATATGGGTCAGTTGCAATCATAAAAGTAGTAATGGGAATTTTTAATTTCTTACACTGGGCAGCCAAATTAATGCAGCGATTTACCACTTTTCTATCTAGTCCAAAACTGTTTTTATAATATTGACGCCCAATTTTTAAACAAGTAGGTTTCCCATCGGTGATCATAAAAATTTGCTTATTTGGATTTTTGCTTTTTCGTAGTAAATCCATTGCCAATTCTAATCCAGCAACTGTATTGGTATGATAAGGGCCTACTTTTAAATAAGGCAGGTCTTTAATTTCAATACGCCAAGCATCATTTCCAAACACTACAATGTCGATGGTATCTTTTGGATATTTAGTAGTAATTAATTCACATAATGCCATAGCTACTTTTTTGGCAGGCGTAATTCTATCTTCCCCATATAAAATCATTGAATGAGATATATCAATCATTAAAACAGTGGATGTTTGCGTTTTAAAATCACTCTCTCTAATTTGCAAATCATCTTCATGCATAGAAAACTGATCGAGGCCTCTATTAATTTGAGCATTGCGAATACTTTCAGTAAAATCAATTTGCTCTAACATATCGCCAAATTGAAATGGCCTGGTGTCTGAATTAATTTCCTCACCCTGACCAGGCATAAAAGTTGGATGATTACCTTGTTTAGATTTCTTAAGTTTGCCAAATATTTCTTCTAAACTTTTTTTTCGGATAGTTTGCTCAGATTTCCCTGTAATTTGGTATACACCATCTGATTCATTTTCTTTTAAATATCCATTTGATTTTAAGTCTTCTATAAAATCACCCATTCCGTATTCATCAGTAGTAAATTGATAGGATTTATCCAGTTCATTCATCCAACTGATAGCTTCAGATGCATCTCCACTAGTATAGGTGAGCAATTGCATAAATATATCTAGCAATTGCTCAAACTTAGATTTGCTATTGCTATTGGGATTAAACTGAAAAAAACGATGCCCGATCATGAATGTAAATTAGCTAAAATAGTAACAGATATAAAGGAGAATAGTTCAGAGTGAGTCTAGGAAACTCACCCTGAACTATATTCCTATTTCACTGTATCTCTTGGCGCCATTAATTTACCTGGAATAGAAATTGCAGGGTTATAAATGGTTTTCATTCGATCCATACTTTCAATATAACTTTCCGCCATTCGTTTTTCATCATCCATATTCTCTGCCTTAATACCTGTTAAAGTATTGTAGAATTTAATTTGCTGCTGTAAATCTTTTTTAACTGACTCTGATACTTTTTTAATTAATTCCTTTGCATCTGCCATATAACAAGCTTCAAGAAACATTAAAGAAGTTCGATTATGCATATTCCCCCTACTTACCATACCATAAGAAAAATTCTCTTCACTCATCATTTTGTCTACTTTTTCTAATACTTTTATTGCATCTTCTTTCTTACCAGTATTAGCCAAGTCTATTGCCAAATCAGCATAAGCAGAACGTATGCTATTTAAATGTCTTCGATTCTCTTCATCAAAATATACACCCTTACGATCTGCATTTCCTGCTGAAAAAACATTCAGGGCTTTTTCTTTCATCCAATTGGAATTTACTCTAGAGTTTTGAACTGGTACTAAACGATAACTTAGTCCATCTCTTCTTAAAAATTGATCAAAACCCAAATCAACCGAAGGATTGGTGAAATAGATAGGACGAGTAAATTTAGTTGCGGCAATGATATTTAATACGGCCATATCATTTTTCAACAAAGAGGATTTTGGTAATTCAAACCTTAATTCATTAACAACACTATCTGTTGCATTTACTGTTTTATTACTTAACACAACATTCTTATCTACTGGCACAGAGAATTTACGAACAGGGAATGTACTTAAGGCTTCCCCATTGCCTCTATCTTCCATTTTGGTTGGATCATCACTTCCTACATAATTCTTCATTAAATCGAATAAGTCATAATACCGATCTTCTGGAATATTGGGCTTTGGACGATATAAAGCATAATCACGTTTTCCTCCTTCGATTTGCTCTGCAGACCAAATAACATCAATAGGTGCGCTTTGATTTACTTTATAACGCAATTCATTTATATACCAATCAATTCCTAATAAGCTATAGTTGATGACTCTTATATCGGGCCTGATTCCTTCTACTTCCTGAGCATACCAAAGTGGATACGTATCATTGTCACCAAATGTAAACAGTACTGCATTAGGTGCACAACTTTCTAAATAGTCTTTAGCTAAATCACGAGAAAGGACTTTATTGCTTCTATCGTGGTCATCCCATTCTTGCTGTGCCATTACTACGGGAACCGCTAACAAACACAATACGGTAGCTAAACCAGCTGCCATGGTTTTGTTAAGGCTTTTACCCAACCAATCTCCAATATTCAATACCCCAATTCCAATCCATACGGCGAAGGCATAAAAACTACCCACATAGGCATAATCCCGTTCACGGGGTTGATTTCCAGCTTGGTTTAAATAAATAACTATTGCAAATCCCGTCATGAAGAACATCAAGAAATTGGTTATCGCATCATCCCCTCGTTTTTTAAACTGATAGAACAATCCTATTAATCCTAAAATTAAAGGGAATGCAAATAACTTATTATTGGCTTTGTTATTCTTTAAAGAATCAGGTAAAGATTGCTGATCTCCGTATAGAAGATTATCTATAAATGAAATTCCAGTAATCCAGTTACCATCTCTTACATTTCCAAGATAAACGCCTTGCAAATCATTTTGCTTACCCGAAAAATTCCACATAAAATAGCGCAGGTACATCCAATAAATTTGGTAACCCACAAAAAATTTCACATTATCCACTTGATTGGGGGCTCTATCATAACCCCCATCTTTTAATTTATTAATGCCTAAAAATGAAGAATAATAGTAAGCATGATATTGATCATCACTGGCATCCCAAACACGGGGAAATATCATTTTATCATCCGCAGCATAAACGTATTTTTTATCTTGCCCTTGTTCGATATATTTATCGTGAGATTTTTGATATTTCATCCCTGTACTTTTTAAATCTACTGGTTGTGCAGTAAATTTCTGACCATATACCAAAGGGAAATCTCCATATTGTTCACGACCCAAATAACCCACTAAGCTCATTGGATTATCTACATTGTACATATCTACTGAAGGATTTGCACTACTTCTAATCATGGTTGTTAAATAGGTACTATATCCTATAAACATGAAAGCGATACACCAAATGGATAAGGTTAAATAAGGCCATGCTTTTTTTGCAGCAATTTTTAAACCATACCAAATCAACCCTGCTATCAACACAAAAAAGAAAGAGAACCCAGTAAAAAAAGGCAAGCCTGCACTATTCACAAACCATCTATCAAATGAACCTGCCATTTTGATAGAATATTGAATTACACCAACCTGAACCGCACCGGTAATTACACAACCAATTAAAAAGAAAATATAGATACCTCCAAAATATGCTTTCTCATTGGGCCTCCAACGCTCTATAACAAACAATAACCCTACTCCTATTACAGTTGCTAATATCATCAATCCTCCGATGGTACCATCCATTGGTGCATTGTCAGTAGCTTCAGCTGCTGCTCCTATTAATGAAGCAATAAATGCTAGCACTCCACCTACTACAACCAACTTAATAAACCAACTGCGAATAACTGTATAATTAAAGGTTTCTCTTTTGCGGAAATAATAAACCATTACAATTGCAGGAATGGTTAATAGGTTCAATAAGTGAACCCCAATAGATAGACCCATCATAAAAAAGATGAACACAATCCAACGGTCTGCACCAGGTTCTTCTGCCTGATGTTCCCATTTTAGAATAGCCCAAAAAACAATGGCTGTAAAAAAACTAGACAAAGCATATACTTCTCCTTCAACTGCACTATACCAAAATGAATCGCTGAATGTATAAGCCAATGCACCTACCACACCAGCACCCATGATTTGCCATACTTGATAAGCAGTAGGTGTTTCAGTTACTTTAAGGTTGATAATTCTTCTTGCAAAGTGTGTAATTGTCCAAAATAAAAACAGAATAGTAAATGAACTAGACAAAGCACTCATTATATTCACTGCTTTTGCAGCATTTAGGGGATTATCTCCAAAAAATATAATGAAAACTCTACCCAAAATAACGAATAAAGGAGCTCCGGGCGGATGGGGTATTTGCAATTTGAAACAACTACTTACAAACTCTCCACAATCCCAGAAACTACCACCTGATTCGGCAGTAAGAATATACACGATACTGGCTACTAAAAATACTGCCCAACCCGTGATATTATTGATCTTGTTAAACTTCATACTAGTTTTAGTTTTTACGACGGGCAAACATAGTTTATTATAGCTAAAATTTGAAATACTACAGGCGGTTTAGGGATATTTAAGAAATTTTTGACTTTACTGAAAAAATGGCAAATAGATCTCTGTATTCTCAAACAGCTCATTTCTTTATGTACTAACCCATTTTATCAAAAACTAGCTCAGAGAACAAACTACCTAAATTATCACATAAAAAACATCTGTAATGTCTTGCCCTTTTAAAACTATAAAACATGAGTCTGATTGATTTTAGAGAAATGACTATCTTCTGCACCATTTTTATTACTAATTTGTTTTTACTTTTCAGTAAAAATTTGAATCCTCTCTATAAATTTAAATGACAATGGTGCTTTTAGTAATTGCTTCCATGTCATTTTCATATATCGCTGACGTAAAATTGTAATTATTGCAATATAAAAAGGCATAAATACAAAGACTTTTGAAGGGAATTCTTCTTTA